>CAZTGY010000215.1:0-245 GCA_964613445.1 uncultured Chromatiaceae bacterium
GCGGCGGCATCGTCAACCGGGACCAGATCATCGACGGTACCGGCATCCTGCCCGGGGACGTCATCCTCGGCCTGGCCTCCTCCGGGCCCCACTCCAACGGCTACTCGCTCATCCGGCGGGTGGTGGAGGTCAGCCGCGCACCGCTGGATGCCGCCTGGGAAGGCGGCACCCTGGGCGCGGCACTGCTGGCGCCCACCCGCATCTACGTGCGGTCGCTGCTCGCGCTGATGGCGAAGTGCAGCGTC
>CAZTGY010000215.1:255-5449 GCA_964613445.1 uncultured Chromatiaceae bacterium
CCTGGCGCACATCACCGGCGGCGGCCTGCCCGACAACGTCGTGCGGGTGCTGCCGCCATCGGTGGACGCGGTGCTGCACAAGGGTGCCTGGCGGCGCCCCGCCCTCTTCGACTGGCTGCAGCGGGAAGGCAACGTCCCCGAGGACGACCTGTTGCGCACCTTCAACTGCGGCATCGGCATGACCGTAATCGTGCGCCGTGCCGACGCGGCGCTGGCGCGCGACCTGCTGGAGCAGGCGGGCGAAGCGGTCACCGAACTGGGCGAGATCACCGCGGGCTCGGGCCGGGTGGAATTGCGCGGGTGAGCGGCGGCACCCGCGCTGTCGTCCTGGTCTCCGGGGACGGCAGCAACCTGCAGGCGATCATCGACCAGGCCCGCCGGGGCGCCCTCGGCATCACGCTGGCCGGCGTCGTGAGCGACCGGCCCGGCGTCCGGGCCCTGGAGCGGGCGGCGGCGGCCGACATCCCCGCGCAGGTGGTGGACCATGCCAGCGACCGGCAGGCCTTCCCCGGGCGGCTGGCCGGGGCCCTCGCCAGCCTGCAGCCGGACCTGGTGATCCTCGCCGGCTTCATGCGCATCCTGCCGGCGGAGCTCGTCGACCGCTACCGCGGGCGCATGCTGAACGTGCACCCGTCCCTGCTGCCGAAATACCCGGGTCTGCACACCTACCGCCGAGCACTGGACGCCGGCGACCCGGAGCACGGGTCGACGGTGCACTTCGTCATCCCGGCGCTCGATGCCGGCCCGGGCATCCTCCAGTACCGGTTGCCGGTCAGGCCGGGCGACAGCGAGGCGTCACTGCGGGAACGGGTCCGCGCGGGCGAGCACCTCATCTACCCGCGGGCGATCGCCTGGCTGGCGGCCGGGCGGGTGGCCCTGCGGGATGGCGCCGCCTGGCTCGACGGGGAGCGGCTGCCGTCACCGGTGGTCGTGGACGAAGCCCGGCGGGTCAGCCGCCCGGTCACCTGACCCGGTACCCGACGCGGAACTCGTAGGTCCGCGGATCGCCCATGTACGGGCCGATGAAGTACGACGTGATGTACTCCTCGTCCGTGCAGTTCCGGCAGGACAGGTTGGCGGTCCAGCTGCCGTCGTCGGATTCATAGCCGTCCTGCGCCTGCAGCAGCCAGGCACCGGGCACGTCGGCAATCGCCGGCGCATTGGTGGACGACACCCAGTGGCGGTCGGTGAAGGACAGGTCGCCACCGACGTGAAACGCGCCGCCGAGCAGGTGGCGAGGCCAGGCGTAGGTCGCGCCCAGGCTGCCGGTGACGTCCGGCGCGCGCACGGGCTCGGTGCCGGTCGTGATCAGTGACGGCTGCCGGACCGACGTGTATTCGGCATCCATCAGGCCCAGCGTCCCGTACAGGTCGACCTGGTCGGACACCAGCCACGTCCAGTCGAACTCGGCGCCGCGGAAGCGGGCGTCCGCGGCATTGCGGGTCAGGAACAGGACGCCGTCCGGCGCAGGGAGCCCCGTGGCCAGCTGCAGGTCGTCGACGTCGAGGTTGAAGAGCGTTCCGGTGATCCGCAGGTGGTGATCCGGCGGGGCATACCGGAAGCCGGCCTCGTAGGACCACACGTACTCCGGATCGAAGGCCTGGTAGCACGCCGGAGTGTGAAAGCAGGGCGCACTGGCCGAGCCGCGCGAGTTCCAGCCGCCCGACTTGAAGCCCTTGGTGGCCGAGGCAACCAGCGACCAGTCCTGGTTCCACCGGTATTCGGCCGCCAGCTTCGGCGTGAACTCGCCCACGTCCTGGTCGACCGGGACGCCACCGTCGATCAGCTCCTGCGTCGAGATGTCGAAGAGGACCACGTCGTTCGGCCGGTTGCCGTCGCGGCTGTCGAAGCGGATGGACTTGTCCTCGTCCGTGTACCGGCCGCCGGCCGTCAGCGTCAGGTCCCCGGTCAGGGCATAGGCGACTTCGAAATACGCGGCGAGGTCGTCGGTCCGGTTGGTCATGTGGCGGTCGATCTGCAGCCATGTGGCGCCGACCGGGCCGTTCGCGGGATCCTCGTTGACCGAGATGTCATTGAATCGGGTGATGTTCTTCTCGTCGAGCCAGAAGATCCCGCCGGTGTAGTTGAGCCGGCCATCGTACGCCGCACCGGTTACCCGGACCTCCTGGCTCCACTGGTAGGTGTCCTGCTCCTGCGTGACGGCGAAGTTCGACTGCCCGCCGGGGACGCCGGTCGGGTCGAAGTCCATCGTGTAATCCCAGCTCTCGTCGATGCGGCCGAGGATGTATTGCACGTCGAGGCCGGCGACCTTCCAGTCGACGTTCGACAGTATCCGCACCGAGTGCGTGTAGGAATCCATCCCTTCGCCGCGCAGCGCCTGCTGGACGTGCGATCCTCCGGTGGAGTTGGTCGTGAACGCCGTGCCGCTGGCGTCAGGGTCGACTCCGTAACGACAGCCGTCCGCCGGTTCCGTCCCGCCCGGCGCCGGCCTGCAAAGGCGCACGGGATTGAGCAGGTGGCGGTAGTGGTTCTCCAGGGCCAGGTCCACCGTCAGGGTGTCCGAGGCGACGAAGCGGACCGCCCCCCGCATGCCGTAGTCCTCGAGGTCATTGAACTCCTCGCCGGTCACGGTGCTGCGCACGAATCCGTCCGCCTGCTCGTAGTACCCGGAAAGCCGGGTGAGCCAGCGGTCGTCGATCGGGTAATCCACCGTGCCGTGGCCCGACAGGCGGCCCAGGTTTCCCACGCCGACTTCGGCCCCGGCGTTGAATCCGGTCGACGGCTTGCGGCTTACGATGTTGATCGCGCCGGCCGTCGTGTTGTGGCCGAAAGCGGTGCCCTGGGGGCCGCGCAGCACGTCGACCCGTTCGACGTCGTAGAGGGAATAGTTGGTCGAACTCTGGCGGCTGACGAAGACCCCGTCGATGTAGGTGCCCACCGCCGGATCGAAGGTCGCGATGGTCTCCGCGTTACCCAGGCCGCGCAGGAAGTAGGCATTGGAGTTGCCGGCGCCACTGCTCCTGTGCCCGACGAAATTCGGCACCAGGCGGGCCAGGTCCAGGGTCTCGTCCGCCTGCCGTGCCTCGAGGTCTTCGGCACTGAAGCTGCTGACGGTCACCGGACCCGGCAGCGGGGCCGTGGTGGCCTCGCCCGCCGGCGGCCCTGCGAGGACGACACCGGGATCAGCGAAGCACGCAAGCAGCATGACCGCCACGGTGGACGTTATGCGTCGACCCATCTGGAACCCCCCCATTTGGCCGGCGGCGCCGGCCACGACGGGGTTGGACGTCCTGGCTCCCGAAATCAATCGGCGGCTGGCACTAGTCGCCGATTGACCAGCAGTAGCGTGCCGCCCTGACGGCAGCCAGGCGGACAATCGAGAACCCGCCGGCGTACCGCTGGACGACCACCGGAGCGGGCGTGCCATCGACCTGGGTCACCAGCACGGGCACCAGCTCGTGCACCCGGTTGTTCTCCACCGTCACCCAGCCTTCCCCGGCCGGGATGACCACTTCGCCGCGATTGGCATCCGGTCCGGGGGCGCGCAGCGGCTCCGCCACGCCCTCCGTGGCCGGGTACTGGACGAAGTTGTTGCTCACGGTGAGGCCCGAGCAGTCGCCGTCGGAACCCTGGATGCAGAAGGTCCCGGACGGCCGGGACTGCACGAAGGAATTGCCCGACAGGACGGTGTTGGTCACCGTGTACATCGGGATGGCGTTCTGGCCGGACTGGCCGGCGTCCCAGTCGGCGAAGCGGTTGCCGAAGACCCGGGACCCGTCCACATTGTCGAGCACCAGCGCGGAGAGGCCTGCTCCCTGCACGTCATTGCCCTCGAAGATGACGTTCCTGCTGCGGTAGATGTAGACGCCGTGGGACCCGGGGCCCACGTTGCGGACGCGGTTGCCGCGCCAGGCGATGTTGTCGGCCCAGGCGATCGAGACGGCCCCGCCGTTCGGCGCATTCGGCGACTGGCCGCCGGCGAAGACGTTGTTGCTGACCAGGCACCCTGCCGACGTCGCGTTGGCGCTACCGAGGTCGATGGCGAAGGTCGTGGGCCCGGAAACGAAGCTATCGCAGTTGACGGTATTGCCCTCGACGAGGACATCGCGCATCACCACCGTCCCCGGCGCGTCGCCG
Source organism: uncultured Chromatiaceae bacterium (assembly GCA_964613445.1). Classification (GTDB taxonomy): domain Bacteria; phylum Pseudomonadota; class Gammaproteobacteria; order Steroidobacterales; genus SHZI01. The sequence continues at coordinate 4,354 of CAZTGY010000215.1, forward strand.
CCCCCGGCGTGGGTCAGCACGATCCCGAACTGGAAGCAACGCTGCACCGTGTTGCCCCGGATCTGCACGCGGTCCAGGACCTGCAGGCCGTTGGCGCCGCCGGAACTGGAAACCGCCGCGATGCCGGCGCGGCAACCGAAGATGGTGTTCCCGGCAACGAGGATGTCCTGGAGCAGGTGGCCCGGAAAATCGCCAGTGACGGGATAGATGCCCGTGTTGCCGACGTTCCGCACCAGGTTGCCCGTGACGTTGACGCGTTTCCCGCCAAAGATCTCGATGCCCTCCTGCAGGGAGCCCTCCACGTAGGACGAAACGCCGCCGTTCAGGTGGTTGAACGCGATGAGGGTGTCGTTGGCATTTCGGTTCCAGATCAGGTACTGGTGGCTGTTGAAGCCCAGCACCTCGCAATCGACGATGCTGCAGAAGCTGCAAGGCGTGCCGGTGGCGGACTCGGGTTCGCCCGGCCAGAGGCAGATGCCATTGGTGCTCGTGCTGTTCGTGGCGTGGTCGACCGTGAGGCTGCGGATCGAGGCGCGGCGCTTGCCGATGCACCCCACTGAACCGTAGGCGCCGTAGAACCCCTCCACGACCGCATCACTGCGGATGATGGTGGCACCGCGCCCCGCGCCGAGCAGCGTGGTGTTGTTGCCGACCTGGATGAGCTTGTCGTTGCGATAGATCCCGGGCGGGAGGAAGACGATTCCGCCGCCGGTGGCCTCCACCCCCGCAAGCAGCCCGTTCAGGGCATCCGACATCGGCGTGGCGCCGGTATTGTCGATCCCGGCGGCGACGGCGTTGACGATGCCGGTGGAGGCGGCGAGGTTGCCCGCCGCGACCGCCTTCAGCATGGCGGCGCTCGAATCCCACACCAGCCCGAGATCGTTGACCGGATCGATTTCGCTGGCGGCAAGCCGTGCCAGTTCGGCGGGCGTCAGGTTCGCCATGCGAGTTCCACTCCATCCGAGACGAGCAAGGTGTTGCCGGCCGTGTCGATTGCCAGGAGGCCACCCTCTGGATCGCCCAGGGCGGCGCTCTGGCGCCGGGCGCTCCCTGCCACGGCGCCGCCGTCGCAGGCCGTGAGGACCACCGGCACGGC
>CAZTGY010000216.1:0-5417 GCA_964613445.1 uncultured Chromatiaceae bacterium
GCCAGATGCGACGTAATCCGGACGCGAGGCCGCCGACAGGCAGAGATTATTGTCCACCCGACAATATCTCCGTTCGACCACGCAGATTCCCGAACGCGCGTTGACAGCGGCGTCGGCGATTAACGACTATCGCAGCTCACTGCTCAGGGCAAACCCATCGAAAGGTGGGGGCGCAAAGCTTCCGGTCTAAGGGGAATACCTATGACAGCGGGGTTACCAGTGGGCCTTGCAGCGTCGCTGCGGGTTCCAGTAAGCCTTGTTCTTTTGCTTGCATTCATCGGCTTCACTGGCGATGCCAGTGCGGCCCGCGGCTGGTATGGCTACGACACCCGGCTGCCCTCCATCGCCATCAGCGCGCCCACCACGGGCAGCACCTACGCGACGACCGGGGTGCAGCTCAGCCTGGCGGGCAAGGCCAGGGACAACGTGCGGGTTGCCCGGGTCACCTGGCTCAGCGACCGTGGTGGCAGCGGGACTGCCACCGGCACCACCTACTGGTCCGTCGCGGGAATACCGCTCGCCGCGGGCACCAACCGGATCGAGGTCCGGGCCTGGGATGCTGCCGGGAACTCCAGGGCGGCCGTCCTGTCGGTCACGTCCAGTGCACCGACGGTGGCGCCGGCACCAGCACCGGCACCAGCACCAGCACCGGCACCGGCACCGGCACCAGCACCAGCACCGGCACCGGCTCCAGCACCGGCTCCAGCACCGGCACCGGCTCCGGCACCGGAGCCAGCACCGACGCCGGCCAATCATCTGCCGGTGATCTCCGGGCAGCCGGTGACGACGGTGATTGCCGGCTCCAGCTACGCCTTTACGCCCACGGCGTCCGACGTGGACGGCAACTCACTCGTCTTCAGCGTGATGGGCGCTCCCGTGTGGGCCACCTTCAACGCCGCCACCGGCCGGCTCAGCGGCACGCCGGGCACCGGCGACGTTGGGCTCACCGAGGGCATCGTCATCACCGTCAGCGATGGCGTGGACTATGCGTCGTTGCCGGCCTTCTCGCTGAGCGTGCAGCAGAATTCATCGGGGAAGGCGACCGTTTCCTGGCTGCCGCCCACCCAGCGCACCGACGGCTCGGCGCTGACGAACCTGGCCGGTTACCGGATCCGCTACGGCACCAGCGCGACGGCGCTCGCCAAGGTCGTGGCGATCAACAGCGTCGGCCTGACCAGCTACATGATCGAGGGGCTGACGTCCGGGACCTGGGTATTTGCCGTCACGGCCGTCGACACCGCCGGCCTCGAGAGCGAGGCCTCCAGCCTGGCGTCCAAGGCCATTCCGTAGGTGACGTAGGCGTCAGCGGGGCACAGCGGGCGAACCGATGGCCGGCACCGCGCCGGTCAGTTCCACGACGTCGGAACCGGACGCCCGCAGGGCCTCCGCTGTCGCCGGCTCGCCCGCGCACACCAGCTTGCCCTCGACAGTCGCGCCGCACTCCAGCTGCATCTGCCGGTAGGTGATGTTGCCGGTCACCCGGGCGTTGGCCTGGAGCTCCAGGAAGTGCTCGACCTCCAGGTCGCCGGCGATCGTGCCGTTGATGACGGCGTCCCAGGTCCTGACGGATCCGCTGATGCTGCCCTTCCCGCTTAGCACCAGCAGGCCGCGCGTGCCCGCCTCGCCGATGACATTGCCGTTGATCCGGCCATCGACCCGCAGGCCGCTGGAGAACGTCACGTCACCCGTGATCGCCATGTTGTCGGCGACCAGGCTGGAAAGCTTGGTGACGTCGATGGACTTGCTGCGCTTCCGGCGGAACATGCGGGGCTCTCCTCGTGTCTGCGGGGCTGGTCGTGTCAGCGGGCCTGGTCGGGGCGACCGTCCCGGGCGGCCAGGAATTCGAGGCGGTTGTTGAGCTCGCTGATGCGGGCGTGCAGCTCGCCGGCCTGGCGATTGAGCTCGGCGCGGGTCGCCTTCTCCACGCTCAGCTCGGTCTGGATGCGCTCCAGCTCGACGCGGAGCGCTTCGTTCTCGTGCTTCAGGGCCGCCGCAGTGCCTGGCGCTTCCCACGTTGCTCCGCCGCTGTCGCGAAGGTAGAAGGCGCCGCCGCCGGCCAGCAGGAGCGTGACGACGACCGTCACGAACGTCGCGGTCTGGCGCCGGCGCTCGTCGCGGGAGCTGAGTTCCAGGCTGGCCCGGGTCAGTCGCTGGGTATCGCGGAGCGTCACCGGCCGGGTCGCTCCAGGTAGCGCAGGGGCTCGACGGGCCGGCCCTGCCGGAGCACCTCGAAGTGCAGGTGGGGCCCCGTCGAGCGGCCGGTGGAGCCGACCGTGGCAATGGGTTGCTCGGGCAGCACCACCTGGCCCTTCCGCACCAGCACCTTGCCGGCATGGGCGTAGCGCGTGACCAGCCCGTCGCCATGATCGATCTCGACGGCATTGCCGTAGGCGCGCCGGTAGCCGGCGAAGCGCACGGTGCCGCCGGCGCTCGCGAGGATCGGCGTGCCCCGGGGGGCCGGCATGTCCACGCCGGTGTGCCGCGCCAGGCGCTGGGTGAACGGATCGCGGCGGTTGCCAAAGCGCGAGCTGATGCGCGCCCCCGCAATGGGATACCGGCTGGGATAGGCCATGTCGGCCAGGTCGCTCACGCTGGTGCGCCGGCTTACCAGCGCCAGCGAGGCGTCGAGGCTGTCCAGGCCGCTCTCGAGCCGCGCCAGGCGGGCCTCGATGCCGGGTTGCACGCTGACTTCCGGGGCGTCGACGGCTTCGAGCAAGGGGCCGCCGCTGGGCTCCGGCCCGCCGTCGCCCGGGGCAGGCGGCGGCCTCTGCCCGTCCTCGCCCGTCAGGCCGACCCGCTTTGCCAGGGACAGCGCCTCGCTTTCGAGGCGGAGCAGCCGGGCAGACAGGGTGCCGACCCTGTCGATGAGCGCCTGGTTCTCCGGGCGGGCCGGGCCGGAGGCCGGGTTCGCCGCCGCAAGAAGCCCCTGCCCGCCGCCGCGATCGGCCAGGAGATGCCCCAGGGCCAGGCCGCCAGCGATGCCACCCGCCAGCGTCACCAGCAGGAGCAGGCCGGCGCCGAGCGCCATGCTTCGCGTCGTCACCGTCCGCACGCGCGACGCGGCGAGATTCCCCGCCGAGAGAATGACCAGAGCCATCCACCTTCCCCAGACCGCTGACGCCAGTGCCCGCTGGCCTCGGCATCGTCGCAGGCGGGGTGGGTGTGGACTGTGATCGATGCCTCAGTGAGGGAGCGGCCTGGAATAGGTTAAATCGCTATCCAGCCCCATCCGTGCCAGGTGCTACTCGTTGCGGGCCGTCTGGGCCAGGCTGACATCCGTCTTGTAGCTCTTCCCGCGCCGGGAGCCGACATTGCCGATCAGCGTCATCCCGTCCTGGACCCGGGTGGCACTGGCCAGCTTGATCCTCGTGGCCTCGATCAGCTGGCATTCGCCCGGCGCCACGACAGCCTCCTTGCCGTCATAGGTGACCTTGAGCGACACGGCGCCACGCCCCTCTTCCATGCAGACGTTGTAGGCCTTGATCGTCGGCCTGCCCAGCATGGTCTTGGTCTCGCCGTTATCCAGCTGGAACTGGCCGACTCTCGCCAGCAGCGCATCGGTTGGATCGGCCTGGACCGTCGCTGCGCCTGCCATCAGGCCAGAACCAAGCACGGCAACGACACGGAGGATTCCCTTGCTCATGGCTGCTCTCCTTATGGTTTTTTATTGGACAGTCTTGTTGCTTTTGTCCCGGACGACGTGCTCCGGGCACGGAACCAAGACTGCCCTGGCGGCCAGCCCTCCGGTGTCATGCCACGGACAGCGGGGCCGAAAAAGACCCGAACTGGCCAGGGACCGCCACCTTTTCCCGTCGCGATGTCATCCGGATGACACGCCGCGCGGGCTCCGGAGCCGCGCCTGTGTCAGCCTCCGGACTAAGGCCAGGCCTGCTGTGGCCGGAAACAGACAGGCGGCAGGAGCTGTGGCAGAGTAGCCGTGGCCAGGGCGCACCTCGGTAACCAAGGATGGTTCCAATGAAGAGCGCGGCAAGGGCAGTCTTCCAGAACAACGAGCTGTTGCGATACCTCGACAGCGCCGGCATCGACCGCATCGCCCTGCTGGCGGCGCGCCGCAGCTACGACCACGGCGCGACGATCTTCGCGGAGGGTGATCCGGCGGATGCCATCTACGGCGTCATCTCGGGACAGGTCCAGATCAGCGCCCGGACGTCCACCAACGAGGAGATCCTCCTCGACGCCTACGGCTCCGGCAGGATCTTCGGCCTGATTGCCGGCATCGACGGGCTGCTCCGCTGCGCCACGGCCCGCGCGGCGCCCACCGCCGAGGTATTTGCCATCTCCAGGGACCCGTTCCTGCGGCTCGTCGCGACCGAGCCGCTGCTGTCCCTCGGGCTCCTGACGGTGTTCTGCCAGCGCCAGCGGGACGTCACCCGGCTGATCGTGGGCGAGTATGCCCAGAGGGACATCCCGGCGCGCCTCGCCCATCGGGTACTCGAACTGACCGGGGAAAGCCCGGGCGGCAAGTCCTGCCTCGAGATTACGCAGGCCGAGCTGGCCAAGTTCGTCTTCGTCTCGCGGCAGGTCGTCAACCACCACCTCAGCGACTGGCACAGCCGCGGCTGGGTCTCCACGTCGCCCCGGCGGCTGCGGGTTACCGATCGCGAGGCGCTGCTCGCCGTGGCCACCAGCGGGGATGGCGGCATGTAAGGCGGCCGCGCCCGCCGGGGGCCGCGCCCAAAAAAGGAAACCCGCCGAAGCGGGTTTCCTGGGGCAGGCAAGCCAACTCGTGTCAGGCGCTGGTCTTCCGCCGTGCCAGGCCCATCAGGCCGAGAGCGGAGCCGAAGAGCCAGACCGCCGCGGGCACCGGGACGAACGCGAACTGGATCGAACCGGGGCTGCTGATCGCGAGGCCATTGTTCAGCAGTATCTGGCCGCCGCTGTAGGCCACGTTGTAGCGCATGTAGGCGCCGGTCTGCGCCGCGCAACTGCCACTCGCGGCATGGGTCGTCAGGCCGCGCTGCGCGCCACCGTCAATGTCATCCGGCAGGATCACCTTGTTGATGCAATCGGCATTGCCCCCGAAATTCCAGGTCATGACGCTGTCCAGGGCAAAATTATCGCCCAGGTTGATATTGCCGCAGATGCTGGAACCCGTTCCGGCGCCGAAGTTGCCCTCGATGCAGTTGTAGGACGCCGCCGTGGTGGTGCCGGCAACGGTGTTGATCACCAGCCCCGTGATCATGTCGGTCTCGAGGATCTGGCCAGCCGGGGTGCTGCCGATGCGCCGCGTGGCGTAGTACGTTCCGCCGGTCTGGGTCAGGACGCCCGTCGAGTAGTTCCAGTCCCAGGTGGCGGTGGACACGGGTCCGCCCGCCGGATTGTCGACGAACTTCGTGTACAAGGTGCCGCCGGCGGTGCGGAGCAGCAGGTAGCGCTTGTCGAGGGTTGGGTAGTCG
>CAZTGY010000217.1:0-1135 GCA_964613445.1 uncultured Chromatiaceae bacterium
CTCCATCGAACCGGCCTCGTCATGGTCGATCAGCCGCCCCTGGCGCTCGGAGGTCCGCGCCAGGAGCATTTCCTGGATGATCTGCGGCACGGAATCCGCCGACGACTCGATGCCGCCCGACAACGGGTAGCAGCCGAGCGTACGGAACCGGATCCTGCGCATCACCGGCACTTCGCCCGGCTTCAGCGGCATGCGGTCGTCATCGACCATGATCCAGGCGCCATCGCGCTCCACCACCGGACGCTCCTGCGCGAAGTACAGCGGCACGACCGGAATCTTCTCCAGGTGGATGTATTGCCAGACGTCGAGCTCGGTCCAGTTCGACAGGGGGAACACCCGGATCGTCTCGCCCGGTCGCTTGCGGGAATTGTAGAGGTGCCAGAGTTCCGGGCGCTGGGCCTTGGGGTCCCAGCGATGCTGGGCATTGCGGAACGAGAAGATCCGCTCCTTGGCGCGGGATTTCTCCTCGTCACGCCGGGCGCCACCGAAGGCGGCGTCGAAGCCGAGCTTGCCGAGGGCCTGCTTCAGGCCCTGGGTCTTCCACATGTCCGTGTGGATCTGGGAGCCGTGATCGAAGGGGTTGATCCCCTGCTCCAGCGCCTCCGGGTTCCGGTGGACGATCAGCTCCATGCCCGTATCCCGCGCGACGCGGTCGCGCAGCTCGTACATCTCCCGGAATTTCCAGGTCGTGTCCACGTGGAGCAGCGGGAATGGCGGCGGCGCCGGGAAGAATGCCTTCTGCGCGAGGCGGAGCATGCAGGCGCTGTCCTTGCCTATCGAATACAGCATGACGGGCTTGCTGGCCTCGGCGACGACCTCGCGCATGATGTGGATCGCCTCGGCCTCGAGGCGCTGCAGGTGGGTCAGTGGCATGGAGAAATCTCTGTTGGGGACACGTTCCGCGGCAGCCGGGCGTGGCGCCTTCGGGATGATGGCCGTTGCCTTCCGGTGCGACGCCACCGGATGGTCGACGGCGCGCGTCAGGCTGATGGGACAGGGAACGACGGTCAGCCGGTCGGTCCGCGCGGCGATCCAGCCCGACAGCTGGGGACTGTGCCCGACGTCCACCCCGTGCAGGAGAACGCACACCGGGCTTCCAGCCTCCTGCAGCAGCCGCTCCAGGAAGTCGATGTAG
>CAZTGY010000217.1:1145-5401 GCA_964613445.1 uncultured Chromatiaceae bacterium
ATGTAGTCGCCTGCCTGGTTCGGCGCCATGAGCGGCAGCCAGGTCGGGCGGCCGCGGAGGCTCGTGCCGCAGAGGATACGGTTGCCGCCGCCGGGTACCAGCTGCCCCGCCCAGAAGATCTTCTCGCGCCGCGACCGCGCCCGGTTCAGGTGACGGGGGAGTTCGTCGGCGAGCCAGCGTCGTTCGTGGGCACTGGCCGGGCGGGCATCGCGCAGCGGCTCGGGATCGAGGCCCCAGCCGGCGAGGTAGCGGAGGACGGTGCTCTCGGCCAGCGCGAGACTCCAGCGCGCCTGGAGGAAGTCCTGCACGGCGGCCACCGACCAGAGCGGCTTCGTTAACCCGTGTGCGGCGGGCAACGAGGTGAGTATGGCCTCCCGCAGTACCTGCTCCTGGTCCGGAAGCAGGCGACGGCCCTGCCCGACGCGACGGCCGAGGCCCTGCACCGGGACGGCGGACCAGCCGCCGGCCACGAAGGCCTTGTAGGCGCTGATGACGGTCGGTGCGCTCAGCCCGGTCTCCTTGCGGATGGCGGCCAGCGACGAACCGTCCAGGCGCATCTCGACGGCGCGGCGCCGCTTCGCGTTGAGGACTTCGGTGCTCTCGGGCCGGGTACTCATGGGCCGTGCGACTGTCAACTTCCCGCTATTAAGCTTTTATTGTACGGGAGTTTGCGGCGCAGGGGTGGTCAGGCGGCGGCCAGGTACTCCCCGGCCAGGCGGAGCTGCTCACCCGCCGACTCAGTGCGGTTTACTGCAGTGCGAAAAGCCGGCCCTCCGGGCCGCTCCCGGCAGTACCACCCCAGGTGCTTGCGGGCGATGCGCACCCCCAGGTACTCACCATAGAACGCATGCAGGGCCGCCAGGTGCCCGAGGAGGATCTCCCGGACTTCGCGCGGCTCCGGGGGGGCGAGGCGACGGCCCGTCGCCAGGAAGTTGGCCATCTCGCGGAAGATCCAGGGCCGGCCGAGCGCCGGACGGCCGAGCATGAGCGCGTCGCAGCCGGTGGCGCGCAGCACCGCCGCCGCCTTCTCGGGCGTGTCCACGTCGCCATTGACGATGACGGGAATGCGGACGGCGGCCTTCACCTGCGCCGCGCTGTCGTACTCCGCCTCGCCGGTGAAGAAGTCTTCGCGCGTGCGGCCGTGCACCGCGATCGCGGCAATGCCCGACTCCTCGGCGATGCCCGCTATCCGGACGGCATTGCGCTCGGCGCGGGAAAAGCCCGTGCGGATCTTCAGGGTCACCGGCACGTCCACGGCCGCGACGACGGCCGCAAGGATCCGCCCGACGAGCTCCTCGTCCCGCAGCAGCGCCGAGCCCGCGGCGACGTTGCACACCTTCTTCGCCGGGCACCCCATGTTCAGGTCGATGATCTGCGCGCCCTGCGCCACGTTGTGGCGCGCGGCGTGCGCGAGGACCTGCGGGTCCGTTCCGGCCAGTTGCACGCTGACGGGGCCGGGCTCGTCCGCGTGGTCCATCCGCAGCCGGGACTTGCGCGTGCCCCAGAGCCGGGGTTCCGAGGTGGTCATCTCGGACACGGCCAGGCCCGCCCCGAGGCGCCGGCACAGCTGGCGAAAGGGCTTGTCGGTGACGCCCGCCATGGGCGCGAGGATCACGGGCGGGTCGATGACGTACGGGCCGATCTGCATGGCCCGGCATGGTACCGAAATCGTCCCGCAAATCGGGTAGTGTGCGAGCCGATGAACCAGCTCGCCAGTGAAACCAGCCCCTACCTCCTGCAGCACGCCGCCAACCCGGTGGACTGGCACCCGTGGAACGAAGCGGCACTGGCGAAGGCGCGCGCGGAGGACAAGCCCATCCTGCTGTCGATCGGCTACTCGGCCTGCCACTGGTGCCACGTGATGGCCCACGAGTCCTTCGAGGACCCGGCCACGGCGGAGGTGATGAACCGGCACTTCGTGAACATCAAGGTGGACCGGGAAGAGCGCCCGGACCTGGACAAGATCTACCAGACGGCGCACCAGTTCATCGCCCAGCGGGGTGGCGGCTGGCCGTTGACGATGTTCCTCACGCCGGGCGACCAGGTGCCCTTCTTTGGCGGGACCTACTTCCCGAACACGGCGAAGTACGGCATGCCCTCCTTCACCCAGGTCCTGGAGCGCGTCGCCGGGTACTACCGGGACCACGCCGCCGACGTGCGCGGCCAGGCCGATGCGCTGCGCGAGGCGTTCAGCCAGCTCGAGCCGGGGGCCAGCGCCGCCGCGTCTGCGCTCAACGGCCAGCCCCTCGCCGGTTTCCGCGAGATCACGGGGCAGCAGGTGGACCGGGAGCATGGCGGCTTCGGCGGGGCGCCCAAGTTCCCCCACCCCACGACCATCGACCGCCTGTTGCGACACTGGCGCGGCAGTGCCCACGACGCGCAGCCGGACAAGGACGGGCTGTTCTTCGCGGCTCTCACGCTGAAGCGCATGGCCGAGGGCGGCATCTACGATCACATCGGGGGCGGCTTCTGCCGCTACTCGGTGGACCGGTACTGGACGATCCCGCACTTCGAGAAGATGCTCTACGACAACGGGCCCCTGCTGGCGCTCTACGCGCAGATGTTCCAGATCAGCGGGGACGAGAGCTTCCGGACCGTCGCCCGGGAGACTGCCGACTGGGTCATCCGGGAGATGCGCTCGCCGGAAGGCGGCTTCTGGTCCAGCCTCGACGCGGATTCCGAAGGCGAGGAAGGCAGGTTCTACGTCTGGACGCCGGAGCAGGTGCGGGAGCTGGTGGACCCCGACGACTACGCCGTGCTCGCCCCGCGCTTCGGGCTTGACCAGCCGCCGAACTTCGAGGAACCCCACCATCACGTCCGTGCCTGGCACCTGCGGGTCTACCGGACCGTGGAGGAGATCGCGGCAAGCAGCGGCCAGCCGGTCTCGACGGTGCGCCGCCTGCTGATTTCAGGCCGGTCGAAACTGCTCGGGGCGCGCAACCGGCGCGTCTGGCCCGGACTGGACGACAAGCTGCTGACGAGCTGGAACGCGCTGATGATCCGGGGCCTCGCCATCGCCGCCCGGGTGCTCGATCGCGCCGATCTCGCGGACGCCGCCGCAGCCGCGGTGGATTTCCTCAGCACGTCGCTGGTCGTGGACGGCAGGGTGCTGGCCACGTACAAGGACGGACGGGCGCGGCTCAACGGCTACCTGGATGACTACGCCTTCCTGCTGGACGCCATCGTCGAGCTGCTGCAGACCCGCTGGAACACGGAACACCTGGGCCTGGCCATCCAGCTGGCCGACGGGCTGCTCGAGCGCTTCGAGGACCGGGAGCGTGGCGGCTTCTGGTTTACGTCCCACGACCACGAGGCCCTGCTCCACCGCTCGAAGCCCATGGCTGACGAGGCGGTGCCATCGGGCAACGGCGTGGCCGCATTCGCACTCGCCCGGCTCGGCTACCTGACTGTAGAGACACGTTACCTGGACGCGGCGGAGCGCACCCTGCGGGCGGGATGGCGCGGGCTGCAGGAATTCCCCCATGGGCATTGCTCCCTGCTGAATGCCCTTGATGAATACCTCCAGCCGCCGGAGCTCGTCATACTCCGGGGCGATGCCAGCGAGGCAGCCGCGTGGGCGGCGACGCTGGGCGCGGCCTACAATCCGGGGCGGCTCGTGTTTGCGATTCCGCACGATGCCGGCGAACTGCCGGCGGGACTCGCATCCAAGGCAGCGCCGCCCGCCCCGTCGTCAGTTCTGGCCTACGTCTGCCGGGGCACCACCTGCGACAGCCCCGTGGACTCGCTGGAGGCGGCGGCGAGACGATTCACCTGACGACACCCTCAACGGAAAGGCACCATGGAACGCATCAATCACTCGACGGGCAGCAAGTGGGAGCCGATCATCGGGTACTCGCGCGCGGTCCGGACCGGCTCATTCGTCTACGTGTCGGGCACGACGGCCAGCGGGCCCGACGGCAACATCGTGGGCATCGATGACCCCTATGCCCAGACCCGCCAGATCCTGGCGAACATCAGCAAGGCACTCGCCGCCGTCGGCGCGGGCCCCGAGCACGTGGTCCGCACGCGGATCTATCTCACCGACATCAGCCGCTGGGAAGACGTGGGCCGGGCCCACGGCGAGGTGTTCGGCGAGATCCGGCCGGCCACCGCGATGGTCGAGGTCGCGAAGCTGATCAGCCCGGAAATCCTCGTGGAGATCGAGGCGGACGCCTACGTCCCGTAGGATCAGAGGCACCGGGCTTGGCATCTGGGGATTTCAGCCGCTCTGCGGCTGAAATCCCCAGATGCCAAGC
>CAZTGY010000218.1:0-5340 GCA_964613445.1 uncultured Chromatiaceae bacterium
CATCCAGGAGTTCATGGTCCTGCCGGTGGGCGCCGGCACGTTCAGCGAGGCGCTCCGCTACGGCACGGAGATGTTTCATGCGCTCAAGTCCGTGCTGAAGGGCATGGGCCTGTCCACTGCGGTGGGCGACGAGGGCGGCTTTGCACCGAACCTGCCCTCCAATGCGGCGGCGCTCGACACCATCGCCGAAGCCGTCGGGAAGGCCGGCTTTGCGCTAGGTCGCGACGTGTTCCTCGGCCTCGACGTGGCCAGCACCGAGCTGTTCCGGGATGGCGTCTATCACCTGGAGTCGGAGGGGCGCCGGTTCACGTCGCAGCAGTTCGCCGAGTACCTGGCGGGCCTGGCGGGCCAGTACCCGATCATCTCGATCGAGGACGGCATGGCCGAGGACGACTGGGCCGGCTGGGCGCTGCTGACGCAGGCGCTCGGGTCCCGGGTGCAGCTGGTGGGCGACGACCTGTTCGTCACCAACACGTCAATCCTGAGCCGCGGCATCGCCGAGGGCATCGCCAACGCCATCCTCATCAAGCCGAACCAGATCGGCACCCTGAGCGAGACCCTGGCGGCGATCGACATGGCGGTGAACGCCGGCTACGCCGCCGTGATCTCCCACCGCTCCGGCGAAACCGAGGACTCGACGATCGCGGACATCGCGGTCGGCACGCGCGCCACCCAGATCAAGACCGGCTCCCTCTGCCGTTCGGACCGCATCGCGAAGTACAATCAGCTGCTGCGGATTGAAGAGCAGCTGGGTTCCGAGGCACAGTACGCCGGGGCGGCCGCCTTTCCGGTGCCGTTGCCGGGCTAGCGTTCATCACCACTGCGGGGGCAGGGGTAGCATGCAGGGGACAGCACAATGCGCGGGGAGATAGTCGTGATGCGGGCGGGCATCGGGCTGCTGTCGGTCCTGCTCCTCCTGCTCCAGGTACGCCTCTGGGTTTCCGATGACGGCTACCGGGAGGTAGCCCGCCTCGGCACCCTGATCAGCGAGCAGGCCGCGGAGAATGTCCGGCTTGCCCAGCGCAACCAGCGCCTGGAGGCGGAGGTCATCGAGCTCCGCAAGGGCGACAGCGCGGTCGAAGAGCGCGCCCGGGCCGACCTGGGCCTCATCGGCCCCGACGAGACCTTCTACCTGTTCGGCGGCGCCCGGCCCGCCGGCTGAGCTCCGCCCCCGGACAGCTGATCCCGGATCCCGGGCCTTTGCTCCACATCCACTTTCACGACACCGTGGCGGAGATCCGTATGGATCGCCCGCCAGCGAATGCCCTGAATCCCGAGCTGGTCGGGCAGCTCCTGGCGGCGCTGGAGAGCACCCGCATGGACGGTGCCCACGCCATCGTCCTGACCGGTCGTCCCGGCATGTTCAGCGGCGGTCTCGACGTTCCGGAACTCCTGCACCTGGATCGCCGCCACGTCGAGGATTTCTGGAGCCAGTTTTTCAACCTCACGCGGCGGCTGGCTGCCAGCCCGGTGCCCGTCATCGCGGCCGTCTCCGGGCACGCGCCGGCGGGCGGCGCCGTGCTGGCCCTCAACTGCGACTGGCGGATCGGCGTCACCGGCAAGTACAAGATCGGCCTGAACGAGGTCCAGGTGGGCTTGCCTGTGCCCAGCACGGTCCTGGTGGCCCTCGAACAGGCGGTTGGCCCGCGCGTGGCCCGGCGCCTGGCCACCCGGGGCGAGATGCTGTCGATGGACGACGCGATGGCCGTGGGCCTGCTGGACGAGCTCGTGGCACCGGACCAGCTCCTGCCCACCGCGCTCACCCGCGCCGGGGAGCTCCTGGCCCTGCCGCCCGTGGCCATGAACACCACGCGCCTTGCCACCAAGTCCCGGTTGATCGACGCGCTCGGCAGTTCGGCCGACGTCGCGGCGGCGACGGGCTGGTGGTTCTCGGCCGAGACCCAGGCGGAAATGCGCAAGCTGGTGGCGAGGCTGCAGAAGTCCTAGCCGCGAAAGCAGCTACCAGGCGTAGGCTTCGGGCGCCGGGCCGCCGGGACCTGGAAAGAGGGCATCAACCCGCGCCAGGAAGTCCGCCGTCAGCGAGATCTCCAGGGCGCGCAGCGAGGCATCGAGCTGGCCGGCCGTGCGGGGCCCGATGATCGGCGCCGTGACTCCTGGCTGGTGGAGGAGCCAGGCAAGGGCGACATCGGCCGGATGCTCGCCCAGCTCCGCGCACAGGTCCTCCCACTGCTGGATCGTCGCGCGTTCCTTCTCCAGCCAGTTGGTGATCATCGCCCCCCCGCTGCGCCCCTCCCGCGCCTTGCGCAGGACGCCACCGAGTAGTCCGCCGGACAGCGGCGACCAGGGAATCAGGCCAATTCCGTAGGCGCGGGCTGCGGGGAGGACTTCGAGTTCCACCGTGCGGCGCCGCAGGTTGTACAGCGACTGCTCGGACACGAGCCCAAGCATCCGGCGGCTATGCGCCGACTCCTGGGCCTGAACCAGATGCCAGCCCGCGAAGTTCGATGATCCGAAGTAGGTGACCTTGCCCTGCTGGTGCAGCACCGAGAATGCCTCCCAGATCTCGTCGAAGGGCGTTCCCCGGTCGATGTGGTGCATCTGGTAGATGTCGACATGATCCGTCTGCAGCCGCCGGAGCGAGGCGTCGCAGGACTCCCGGATGTTCAGGGCGGACAGGTGCGTCGTATTCGGCCAGTTGTCCGTGCGGCCAAAGCCCTTCATGGAGTTGTAGAGCTTCGTCGCCAGCACGGTGCGCTGCCGCCGGTCGCGACCCTTGGCAAACCACCGGCCGATGATTTCCTCGGTGATGCCCGGACCGGCTGTGCCGCCGTACATGTTGGCCGTATCGACCAGGTTGATGCCGTGCTCCAGGGCCCGGTCGAGGATCGCGTGCGAATCCGCCTCGGTCGTGTACTGGCCGAAGTTCATGGTCCCCAGCACCAGCCGGGACACCGACAGCCCGCTCCTGCCAAGCTTCGTGTATTGCATCCGTTTCCCTCCCTAGCGAGCCAGCAGCACGTACAACGCCCCGGTGCCACCGTCCCGGGCCGGCGCGGTCGTGAAGGCCAGGACCTGGTCCCACTGGGGCAGCCACTTGTTCAGCTTTACCTTGAGTACCGGTCCGCCGGGTCCGGAGCGCAGGCCCTTGCCGTGCACGATGCGCACGCACCGGTGGCCGTGCAGGAGGACGTCGCGCATGAACTCCCGGAGCATCAGGCGGGCCTCGCTGGCCGTGAGGCCATGCAGGTCCAGTTCATCCTGTATCGAGTACCTGCCGCGCCGGAGGTCCTTCAGGACCTTGAGGGGCACGTGCGGGCGGCGGAAGCTCAGTTCCTCGCCGCTTTCCAGGCCAACTTCGGCGGGGCCGGCCGCCAGGGATTCCTCCAGCACCGCCTGCAGGTCGGCGCGGGCGAAACGGGCCCGCGGCGGGGGCAGTGGCTTGCGGAGGGGCACGCGGCGCTTCGCCTTGACGGGCCTCACCGGCCCCACGAGCGCTCCGAAGGTCGCGGCCTCGTCCGTTGCCGGCTGCTTTCCGCCCTTGCGCGTCACCGGGCCTCCCTGGAGTCGTTGTCCGGTGCGGCGTGAAGCCGCGCTGGCCGGCCGGCGCCCTCGCACGCCTGCCCGCTATGCTTTAGCATTCTAGTGCTTCACCGTCCCGGCTGCTGAATAACAATGCGTCTCCTCCTTTCCAACGACGACGGCTATCAGGCCGATGGCCTGGCCACGCTCGCGCTCAGCCTGGCCGACCTGGCGGAGATCACCGTCGTCGCGCCCGACCGGAACCAGAGCGGCGCCAGCCATTCCCTGACCCTCGAGTCGCCACTGCGGGTCGGCAAGACGCGGGAGGGCATCCACTACGTAAACGGCACGCCCACCGACTGCGTGCACCTCGCCATTACCGGCCTGCTCGAACACGAGCCGGACATGGTGATTGCCGGAATCAATCACGGCGCAAACCTGGGAGACGACGTGCTGTATTCTGGCACCGTCGCCGCGGCCGTCGAGGGGCGCTTTCTCGGCCTGCCAGCCATTGCGGTGTCCCTCACGGGCGAACACCGGTATTTCGACACGGCAGGACAGGCTGTCCGCACGCTGTTCCAGACGCTCGTGCAGACGGCATTGCCTCCGGACACCATCCTGAACGTGAACGTGCCTGATATTCCGTTCGGCGACATCCGCGGCTTCCAGGCCACCCGGCTGGGCTACCGGCACCGGTCGGAACGGGTGGTGGAGGCCCGGGATCCCAAGGGCCGCCGGATCTACTGGGTCGGCGCCGCCGGCAAGGGCCAGGACGCCGGGCCGGGCACGGACTTTCACGCCGTCGAGCACGGGTACGTGTCGGTAACGCCGTTGAAGCTGGATCTGACCGATCAGCAGCGGCTTACGCTGATCGCGGACTGGCTCCCGCGGTGACCGGCCCCGCGTGAGCTGCATGCAATGACCGGGGAGAAGCGGGCGATCCGCGGCATCGGCATGACGTCGGCGCGCACGCGCGAGCGGCTCGTGCAACGGCTTGGCGAGACCGGGATCAGCAACCACGCCGTGCTCGAACGCATCCGCAACGTGCCGCGACACCTCTTCGTCGACGAGGCCCTGGCCAGCCGGGCCTATGAGGACAGCGCCCTGCCCATTGGCCAGGGCCAGACCATTTCCCAACCCTGGGTCGTGGCCCTGATGACCCAGGCGCTGATCACGGGCAGCGACCTGCCGCTGAAGAAGGTCCTGGAGGTTGGCACCGGCTGCGGCTACCAGACCGCCGTGCTGTCGCCCTTCGTGCGGCAACTGTTCACGATCGAGCGCATCAGCGGCCTCCAGCAGGCCGCCCGCACCCGGCTGAACGAACTGGGCTTCGACAACATCCGTTATCGCCACGGCGATGGTTTCAAGGGCTGGCCCGGCCAGGCGCCGTTCGACGGCATCATCGTTGCCGCCGCGCCCGCCGAAGTGCCGGGCGCCCTGCTCGAGCAGCTCAATGAGGGCGGCCGGCTCGTCATCCCGGTCGGCCCGTCGGGCCAGCAGGACCTCGTGCGCTTCACGCGCCGGGGCGACCAGTACGTCCGCGAGCAGCTGTCCCGGGTGTCCTTCGTGCCGCTCGTCGAGGGGACGGGCTGACCGGCCGGCCATGCACCGCCTGATGCCGCGGCTGGCCGTCTTTCTCGGCGTCGTCATGCTCGCGGCCTGCAGCGGGGCCTTGCGCTGGGAGGAGCCGGTGGCCCGCGAAACGCCGCCGGCGGTATCCCGCGGCGGCACACCGCAGGTTGCCGGGCGTCCCGAATGGCACGTGGTTCGCGCTGGCGAGACCCTGTTCTCCATCGCCTCCCGGTATGGGCTGGGGGTGGCCGACCTGGCGGCGTGGAACGAGCTGGGGGATGGCACCCT
>CAZTGY010000219.1:0-5278 GCA_964613445.1 uncultured Chromatiaceae bacterium
CTGCTCGGCGCCGGCACTCCTGGCCCGGATTACAACGTCGCCGACCTGAACTGCAACGGGGTCGTGAACGCCCAGGACAGCACGCGGCTGCGGCAGCTGCTCGGCGAGCCGCCCGGACCGTCGGGACTGAACTAGACGCCACTGCGGCGTGCTCAGGTCCGGTACGACGGATCCGTGCGCTCCAGCTTGCGCAGCAGTGCCGGCCAGGTGAACTGGCCGCCGAGCCCGCCGGTCTGCACGCGTATCGCCTCGGCGCTGCTCGCGACGATCTGCGGGCTTATCTCGAGCAGTGCGCCGCCGCCCGCCTGCGCGGCAACCTGGATCTGGCACGTCGTCTCGAAGATGTACATCGCGAGGAACGCGTCCGCGATGCTCGGGCCCACGGTCAGCAGGCCATGGTTGCGCAGGCACAGGAACGTATGCCCGCCGAGATCGGCCTTGAGCCGCGGCTTCTCCTCGGGCCGGAACGCGACGCCCTCGTAGTCGTGGTACGCGAGCGAGGCCAGCACGAACGTGCTCTGTTGCGACAGCGGCCGAACGCCGCCCGCCTGCGCCGAGACCGCGACGCCCGCGCGCGTATGCGTGTGCAGTGCGCACTGCACGTCGGGGCGGGCCTCGTGCACGGCGCTGTGGATCACGAAGCCGGCGGGATTCACCGGGAACGGCGACGGATTCAGCTTGTTGCAGGCGGCATCGACCTTCACCAGCGAGGAGGCCGTGATCTCGTCGAACAGCATGCCGTACGGATTGATCAGGAAGTGGTGCCCTGGCCCCGGCAGCCGCACGCTGATGTGCGTGAACACGAGGTCGCTCCAGCCGTGCAGGGCGACCAGGCGGTACGCGGCCGCGAGGTCGCAGCGCAACTGCCACTCCTCGGCACTGACGCTGGCCTTCAGGCTCGGGATGTCCATCGGCGGGTGGCTCCTGCGTGGCGGGTACCGGCTACGCTAGCCGAGGTCCGCGCGCCGCTCAACCGGGCACTTCCAGCTGTGGAGGGGGGCTAGTATCCTTGCCTGGAACGCGGGAAGGGCGGGCAAGTCTCTGAGAAACCAGATGGAAGCATCAGGTGCTCGTTTCGCAGGATCCCTCCTGTCCATGACGTACGGCAACCCGGAGACACGACGATGATGCGTTTTTCCCGCTGGACTTCCTGCCTGATGGGCCTGGCGCTGGGGACTTTCCTGTCCCACGCGGCCGTCGCGCTGGCCGACGGCGCGCCCGAGGCGCAGGTCCCGGACTATTACCTCGGTGCCGGTATCCGAGGCGGCCAGTCGGACGCGACGGCCTTCGTCATCGACTCGAAGATCAAGCTCTTCGGCCGGGGGAATGTCACCTTCTCGACCCGGCCGGCATTGCTGATGGGGGGTTACGACACGGAATGGCGCCTGCCCTTCACCATCGACGCCGGGCTGAACGAGCGGGGGTTCGCGCTGTTCGGCGGGGGTGGCCTGGCCTACAACATGGACGACCTCGGTGAGACGGACCCCATGGTGACCGGTGGCATGGATATCGCCGTAAGGCCGCGGCTGATCGCGAGCCTGACGCTCAACTTCATCTGGCAGGATGCGATCTCCGACGACGATACGGAATTCATGGCAAGCATCAACTACGGGTTCCGACGCGCCCTCGAGGCCGGTCCAGGGCCCATTCCGGACCCGTGATCAGCGGCGGCTCGCCGCCGTCTTGACGTAATCCCGAAATCGGTGCTGCCTGACACGGACCTGCGCCTGCCTACGCAGGTATATTCGGCGTGCAAGCAGGGCGACCGGCGTCGCCCGGACGAACAATAAGAATCATGAATGCCAAGGACCGCCCCCGGGGCTCCTGCCTGCCCGAGTTCGCGCTGCTGGCCGTCGCGCTGGCCGCGTCGGCCGAGTCGGTGGCCGGCCTGCAGGCGATCGATCTCGCCACCTACACTCACACGGCCACCTACAACCTCTCAACGACCCGGTCGCTCGAGGCCTCGGCCGTCACCTGGAACGCCGCCACGGACACGCTGTTCGTCGTCGGCGACGGGCCGCAGGCGCTGGCGCAGTACTCGAAGACTGGCGTGCTGCTCGACTACATGACCATAACCAACTTCCCGGACAGCGACTCCGAGGGCCTCACCTGGATCGGCGGCAACCAGTTCGTGCTCGCGATCGAGACCGCCTACGACGCCAAGCTGATGACCTACACGGCGGGCGGCACGACCTCGGGATCGAGCCTGCCCACCGCCTCGCTCTTCAGCACCACGGACGCGGCGGCGGGCCTCGAGGGCGTGTCCTTCGATCCTTCGACCGGGCGGTACTACTTCATCGAGGAGAAGACGCCGGTCGCCATCTACCAGGTGAGCCTCGATTTCAGCGCCGCCCCGCAGGCGAACGTCCACTCCACCCTGTTGCTGAATATCCCCGGCGTCACCGATATCTCCGACATCCAGGCCCTGTCCACCGTCTTCGAGCCGGGCTCGCCGGACTTCGACAACCTGCTCGTCCTGAGCCACGAGGGGCACCGGCTGCTGGAGCTCAACCGCACGACCGGCGCAGTGCTGAGCCAGATCTCCCTCGCCGGCATCGTGGGCCAGGTCCAGCCGGAGGGCGTTGCCATCGACGACGATGGTGTCATCTACATCGTGGATGAGGGGCCGGGCGGCACCCAGCCGAAGCTGTTCGTGCTGTCGCCGCCACAGGCCCCCCCGGCGGTCGCCAACGACGACGGGACGATTGCTGTCACCGAGGGCGTGCCGTTCGCCATACCCGTGGGCGCCAACGACACGGGCTTCACGAACCCGGTGACGGTTTCGGTGACGACCCTGCCGGCGCAGGGCACGATCAGCTCGGTCAGCCCGCCCGGCCCGGCTGCCGGGATGACCGTCACCTACACCGCCAACGCCGGTTCCTCGGGAGTCGACAGCTTCGTGTACGAGATGACGGACAGCACGCCCCGGAGCGACCAGGCAACGGTGACCGTCATCATCAGTATCGACACGGACCGCGATGGCGTGCCGGATGACACGGACAACTGCACGCTGCTGTCGAACGCGGCCCAGTGCGACTCCGACGGCGACGGGTACGGCAACCGCTGTGACGCGGACATGAACAACAACGAAGCTACCAACGCGCAGGACACCACGTTGTACCGCCAGCAGCTCGGGCAGCCCAGCGTCGGCCCGGCGTTCAACAAGGCGGACCTGAACTGCAACGGCGCCGTGAACGCCCAGGACACCACCTTGTTCCGGCAGTTGCTCGGCTCGCCGCCGGGGCCGTCGGGACTGCGGTAGGCTGGTTGCCGCCAGGCCGGCGCCCGGGGCCGCCCATAGTCTGGTATGGTCTGGCGCCATCGAATGCCTGCGCACCGGGGAGTCGCAATGAAGTTGATGTCCATCAGGGTCCCGATCAGCCGCCTGCTTGCCGCCTTCATGTTGCTGGTGATGGCCGCAGTGCCGGCGGTGGCGGCCGACGAGCCGGTCCCGGTGGCCGCGGCCGGGGGTTCCGTCACCCTGTACTCCCGGGGCACCACCTGGGACCAGTTCCTGTCCGGCACCAAGGCGCAGCGCGAGACCTGGCTGAAGAACGCCAGGCGCGACGTGCCGCCGGCCCTGGTGGACCGCCTCAGGCGGGCTGGCGAGGACCTGAGCCTGCTGGTGATCACCGCTGACTGGTGCGGTGATTCGGTGCACAGCGTTCCTTACCTTGCCAGGCTCGCCTTGCACGCCGGGGTTGCGCTGCGCGTGGTCGACTTCAGGGCGGGCAAGGCCGTCATGGAGGCGCACCGCACGCCCGATGGCCGGGCGTCCACGCCCACCGTGATCCTCATTCGCGGCAACCAGGAAGTGGCCGCCTGGGTGGAGCGGCCGGCTTCGCTGCAGTGGTGGTACCTCGGGATGACCGGCCAGATCAGCGACGAGGAACGGCTGGAGCGAAAGCTGTCCTGGTACGAATGGAATCGCGGGGCCGATGCGCTGGCCGAGATCGTGGTGCTGGCCGAGCAGACCGCGAAGAAGGGCACCTGAGCGCCCTGTCCCGGGAGGCCGTGATGCCGTCGGGTTCGACGTAAGCGGCCAGAACAGGGATTATGTCCTGACGGCACTGCCACGCGGCCGATGCAGGCCCAGGGGAATGCGGGCCCGCGCCGACGGCTGTGATGCCTCTCACAGTGGCGCCGGGATCGGCGCCACTAAGCTCTGTCCCCACCCCATGTTCACCCCGTCCTCCCTGAGTGCCTTCACGGCCGTCAGCCTGGCGGTAGCGATGGCGTACCTGCTGGCGTCCACCCTGCTTGCGGGCGTGGGTCTCGTCCTGCGGTCGCGTCGCGCGGCGAAGGCCAGTCTGTATCACCAGCCGGCAGCCTTCATCGTGCTGGAGGCCGATGGCATCGATCGCCGCCTCCGGCGGCACCGGACGGCTGTCCTGCTCTTTGCCGTCTGCTTTGGCATCCTGGCGCTGCTGGGCCGCCAACACGGCTGGCCCGAGCTGCCGACGTGGGGCTGGGTCACCGTCGCCATGCTCGTCGCAGTGGTTGGCACTTTTGCCGCCGCCAAGGCCGTGCAACTCGTTCGCTATCGCCGCCGCCTGCAGTCGCTGCTGGATGCCGACCGGGTGGTCGCGCAGAGGCTCGACGAGGTGCAACTGAGGGGGCACCGGGTCTTTCACGCCGTGCCGGTCGGTGACAGCATCATCGATCACGTCGTCGTCGGTCCCATCGGCGTCTTCGCCATCCAGGTCGTATTGCCGGCCCGGCCCGGCGCCGTCACCGTGAGCCTGGCGCGCGGGTCCCTGACCTTCGGCCCCGGGCACGGCACGGCCGGGCTCCAGCCGGTGATCAGGGGCTGTGCCGGCCTGGCCAGGGAACTGGGCCGCACCGTCGGCCACCCGGTCAAGATCGTCCCCACCCTGGTCGTTCCTGGTTGCAAGGTCGTTGCCTCGGACGAGGAGCGGTTTCTCCTGACCAACGAGCAGAATTGCGTGGCGCTGGTCGGGTGGAAGGATTCCGCGGCCTACCTGATGGACGACGAGGTTGCCCGGATCTCCCAATGGCTGGCCGGTCGTTGCCAGCCCCGGCAGCAATTTGCCTGGCGCCTGCCAAAACGAACGCTGCACGCGTCCATCGCGCGACCGCGCCTGGTGTAAAGCCAGGTTTCCTGTCTGCGGGCACGGGATAGAATCCCTCCCGGTGAACGACCCGACCTATCTCGTCACCGGCGCCACCGACGGCATCGGCAAGGCCACCGCCCTGGCACTGGCGGAGCGGGGCGCGCGGGTCATCCTCCACGGCCGCAATCCGGCCAAGCTGGAGT
>CAZTGY010000220.1:0-5274 GCA_964613445.1 uncultured Chromatiaceae bacterium
GCCCCGCGCTCGAGGTCCTGGCCGACAACGACCTGACCCTGGCCGAGGGCTGGGAGCTGGCGACCTGGCGCTGGGAGGAACAACCCGGCTACCTGACCCTGCGCGCGCCGGGCAACCTGAGCCTCCAGGGCGACCTGTCCGACGGCTTCAGCCAGACCGGCATCGTCCTCGGCCAGCTCGGCGGCGACTCCTGGTCCTTCGACCTGGTGGCCGGCGCCGACCTCGCCAGCGTGCTGGATGGCGGCGTGCGCGGCCGCCTGCTCGACGCACCGGAGACCGGCTCCCTGGAACTCGGCGATGGGCTGCTGATCCGCACGGGCACCGGCGACCTCCGGCTCGTGGCGGCGCGCGACCTGGTCCTCGCCGGACCGACGGCCGCCGTCTACACCGCGGGCGTCGCCGCGCGCCAGGCCATCAATCTCGGCACTGCACGGGCGAACTGGTCCCGGGATGGCGGCGACATCAGTCTGGCGGCCGGGCGCGATGTCAGTGCCCAGCTGCCCACCCAGGTCCTGAACGGCTGGACCGTGCGCGGCGGAACTGCGAGCGGACGTGCGCAGTGGGCGATCAACTACGGCAAGTTCCGGCAGGGCGTGGCGGCGCTCGCGGGCGGTGCTCTGGACGTAACGGCCGGACGGGACATCCTCAATCTGTCCGCCACCGTGGCGACCACCAGTGGTGAAGTGCCGGAAGCTCCGGGCACGTTTGAGACCTGGGGTGGCGGCACCCTCGATATCGTTGCCGGACGGGACCTGCTGGGTGGGACGTACTCGGTCTGGCAGGGCAATGGCGCGCTGTCGGCCGGGCGGACGGTTGGCCTGGGCAGCACGGCGGATCTTTCCCAGGAACTGGGCGTCACCATCGCCAGTGGTGCCGGCACCCTGTCAGTGAGTGCGCGCCGGGATCTCGATATCGGGCTCATCGTCAACCCCACCGTGATTCCGGCGCGTGGCACCACGCCACCCTACTTCTACACGTACCTGCCCGATGACGCCCTGAACCTCACTTCAGTGGGCGGTCGCCTGCGAATACTCAACGACTTCGATGCCTTCGCCGTCAACATCGCCGCCGACCCGGAAAGCGGTTCCGACGTGTCCTTCATCAGCGCGTACGGCATCGCTCCGCCAACCCTGCGGGCGTGGGCTGCGAGTGGCGACTTCGAGCTGCCGCGGGCCCTGGGTCTTCTGCCGTCGTCCCGCGGACAGGCCGAGATCATTGCTCGTGGATCAATCATCGCTGCGGACCGCAGCGTGCCGTTCGTCATGTCGGACGTGGCCCCCGCCCAGCTGCCGACGGCGGACCGCCCGGGCGGCGGCGGTGCGGGCGATCTCGTCGACAATGTGATATTGCCGTCCCGGGATGTGATCCATGTCGGGGATGATCGCCCGGCGCTGCTGATTGCGGCGGACGGCGAGATCCTCGGCGGTTCCTGGCAGTTCGCCAAGCACTTCCGGGCGATAGCCGGCGGTGACATCCGTGACCTGTCCCTGACGGCCCAGAACACCGGCGCGAACCAGATCAGCCTGATCCAGGCCGGGCGGGATGTCGACCTGAACTCCCGCGACGATCCCAGCAGATCTTCGGGCAATCGCATCGAGCTGGGGGGGGCTGGGCGGCTGCAGGTGGTTGCCGGGCGCAACGTGAGCCTCGGCTTCTCCCGCGGCATCACCACCATCGGCAACACCGGTAACGCGCAATTGCCCGCGGGCGGCGCCGCGCTCGACCTGTGGACCGGTCTCGGCGGGGTGCCGGACTACGCCGGCTTCAACGCGAAGTACTGGGGCGAGCAGTACAGCGCCGAGTTCGACCGCTACCTGGCGGGGCCGGAGGGAGGAACGAGCCTCATCGACTACGTGGCCGATGTCACCGGGCGCACGGACCTGACGCCGGACAACGTCTGGGCCGCCTACGCCGGTCTCGACGGCGATGACCAGCAGACGTATCTGGACACCCTGGATCCCGACCAGCAGATCACCTTCACGAGCTTAGTGGACCTGGTGGATGCGCTGGTGGCCTGGACCGGCACGGTCACGGGGCGGACCGACCTCACCGCGACGACAGCCGTGGCGGACTACCAGCTGCTGGGCACGGACGAGCAGCGGCCGCTGATCCAGGAGTTCTTCTTCCGCGAGCTGCGGGATTCCGGGCGGCTGGCCAACCTGCCACGGGGCAACTTCGGTTTCGACCGGGGTGAGGCGGCCGTGGCGGCGCTCTTTCCGGAGGAGGAGCCGTTCGCCGGCGACCTCAGCCTGCTCTTCAGCCGCCTCTACACCCTGGACGGTGGCGATATCAGCCTGCTCGCGCCGGGCGGGCTGCTTAACGTCGGCCTCGCCCAGCCGCCCGCCAATCTCCCCAGCACCAAGCAGCCCTCGGAGCTCGGCATCGTGGCCCAGTCAACGGGCCGGGTGCAGATCTTCTCCGACGGCGACGTGCTCGTGAACCAGTCGCGGATCTTCACGCTCGCGGGTGGCGACATCCTGAGTTGGTCGAGCAATGGCGACATCGATGCCGGTCGCGGCTCCAAGTCGGCGATCTCCGCCCCGCCACCGGTGATCCGGGTGGACGCCAACGGCCAGGTCACCGTGGAATTCTCCGACGCCATCGCGGGCAGCGGCATCCGCGGCATCCTGACCAGCGAGGACATCGAGCCCGGCGACGTGGACCTCGTCGCGCCGACCGGCGTGGTCAACGCCGGTGACGCCGGCATCGGCGCGGCCGGCAACCTGAACATCGCGGCGCCACAGGTCGTGGGCCTCGACAACATCCAGGTGGGCGGGATCGCCGCGGGCGTGCCGACGGAGTCGGGCGCGGCTGCCGGACTGACCGGCGTATCGAGCCTGAGCTCGAGCGTGGCCAGTGCCGCCGAGTCGGCTGCGGTGGCGGACGCCGCGGGTGACCCCAACGCGTCACTTGCCGACGAGGCCCTGGGCTGGCTCGAGGTCTTCGTCGAGGGCTTTGGCGACGGTGACGACGAAGAGGACGAGCGCCGCCGCGGCCAATAGTTCCCGGCGCGGACCGCCGGGGCTTCGTCACAGGATCGTAACGCTCCTGTCACGCAACGTTCCTACTGTGCCGCTGGAATGAACCAACCCATTGGCGACCATCCCCGGAGCAGCAACTTGATCCGCCGCATTCTCCCCGCCGTCATCCTTGCTCTGGTCCTGCCCCAGGCCGCCTGGGCCTGGTGGGATGACAACTGGGCCTTCCGCAAGCCGCTGACCCTCGACGCCACCGCCGCCGGCGCCGCCACCGGCGAGAGTCTCGAGAACCCGGCTGTCCTGATCCGGCTCCACATGGGCAACTTCGGCTATTTCGCCGATGCCAAGGCGGATGGCGCCGACATCCGCTTCATCGCCGGCGATGACAAGACGCCGCTTGCGTTCCACATCGAGTCATGGGATGCCGCGGGGGGCATGGCCTTCATCTGGGTCAAGGTGCCCGTGCTCGCACCCGGGACCAGTGACACGATCTACATGTACTACGGTAATCCTTCGGCGCCAGCCGCGTCGGATTCCGGCGCCACGTTTGACGTCAACCAGGTGCTTGCCTGGCACTTCGGCAGCCTGCCGGTGCAGGACGCCACCAGCTACGCGAACCAGGCCACGGCCGCCACCGCCGTGGCCAATGCGGGCTCCGTGATCGGCGCCGGTGTCCGCTTCAATGGCGCCGAGAGCATCCAACTGGCCGGGTCGTCCACCGTCCGGCTGCTGCCGGACCGGGGGCTCACCATCTCCGCCTGGGTCAACATTCCGGAATCGCCCCAGGCCGATGCGGTGCTGGTGGAACTTGCCGACCCGGCGGGACGCTACGTGCGCATCGGCGTCGACGGCCTGGCGCCTTATGTCCGCGTCAATGACGGAGTGGCGGCCGTGGAGACCGAGAGAGCCGCCTCGCTGTTGCCGGGCAGCTGGGGCCTCGTCACCGTGGTGATCAGCACGAGCCGCGTCGCGCTGTTCCTGGACGGGCGTGAGGTCTCCGGCATTGATTCCCAGTTCGCCGAGACCGGCGGGACGCTGACCATCGGCGCCAGCGCCGCGGGCGGCAGCTTCTTCACCGGGCAGCTCGATGAACTGACGATCGCCAACAAGGTCCGGTCGGCCGACTGGATCAAAGCCCAGTTCGCCAATCAGGGCCCTGAGGAAAAGCTCGTCCGCTACGGCGAGGACACCGCAAGGGAGTCGGGCGGCGAGCCGTCCTACTTCCTCATCACCCTGCAGAATGTGACGCTCGACGGCTGGATCGTCATCGCCATCCTGGTGCTGATGTTCATCGCCAGCTGGATCATCATGATCACGAAGATCCTGACCCTGCGGCGGGTGAAGAAGGATAACTTCGCATTTCTCGCCGATTTCCGTCGGGTCGGGACGTCGAACCTGGCGAGCCTGGACGCCGGGGAGGACCCGGCGGCTGAGGAGCACGACATCCTCCGGGCCCTTTCCGGCTCCCACGACCACTACCAGAGCTCGACGATCTATCACCTCTATCACGCCGGGATCCAGCAGGTGCAGCTGCGCTTTGCCAGCAGCGCCGGTGCTGCCCGAGCGGAGAGCCTCAGCACCCAGGCGCTGGATGCAATCCGCGCCACGATCGACGCCACCAACGTCCGCGAGACCCAGAGGCTGAACAGCCAGATGGTGCTGCTCACGCTCGCGATCGCCGGAGGTCCGTTCCTCGGACTGCTGGGCACCGTCGTCGGCGTGATGATCACCTTTGCGGTGATTGCCGCCACCGGCGACGTCAACGTGAACTCCATCGCGCCAGGCATCGCGGCCGCGCTCGCCGCCACCGTGGCGGGGCTGGCCGTCGCGATCCCGGCCCTGTTTGGTTACAACTGGCTCGCCTCCCAGATCAAGGAGGTCGTCGCCGACAACCGTGTGTTCATCGACGAGTTCGTCACGAAGCTCGCCGAGCGGTACAGCTGAGCGAATACCCATGGCCGAGATCCAGGAAGAAGGCGAGCTCTACGACGAGGTGAACGTCGTGCCGATGCTCGATCTGGCCTACGTGCTGCTCGTGATCTTCATCATCCTCACGACGGCGACCGTGCAGGGCATCAAGGTGGACCTGCCGAGGACCAGTGCCGCGCCGAGCCTCGCCGAGCCCAAGACCAAGGCGGTCTCCATCACGGCCGACGGCACCATCTACCTGGACACCTACCCGGTGAGCCTCACCGAACTGGAGAGCCTGCTGCGCCAGTACCGGGCGGCCGATCCCGACCTCCCGGTGATCGTCAAGGCCGATTCCACGATTCCGTACCAGCGGGTGGTGGACGTC
>CAZTGY010000221.1:0-5263 GCA_964613445.1 uncultured Chromatiaceae bacterium
GCGACCGGGATTGGTCGCGGCTGAAGCCGCTCCTACCGGTACCGCTGCCGCTTGCAGATTCGCACCTCGCACTGGCCGCACTTGGGCACCGCGCCACACAGGTCGCCGTGGTCACTGGACGTGAACAGCGCGAACAGGTTTGCCACGGTCCGGGCATCCTGACCGGCCCGCCCGGCCCAGCCCGTCAGCAACGCATCCGCGTCACCGGGACTGACCGGGACATGAGTGATGCCGAAGCGGCCCGGCCCCACCAGCCGCGCCAGCAGGTCCGTGGCCGCGACCTTCGCCTTGACGGGCGCAGCGCCGGCCGCGGCCAGGACGGCATCAACGTCCACCTTGTTGCGGCGGAAGGTGGCGCGCACCTGGTCGATCAGCTCCCGGGGATGGGAGTGGGCGCGGTTCCGCCGCAGCCAGAAATAGGCCTGGGTCATGCCGCCGCCGACGAGGTCCGGCAGGTCCTCGAACTCTTCCCGGGCGAAGAACCGCTCCTGCAGGTCGGGCGCGAAGAACTTCAGGATGTCCTCCCGGGCCACGCGCAACGGGCCCATCCGGCCGCTGGGCTGGCCCGGGTAGCGGGGATGCCAGTGGAGCAGCACGAAGTCGCCGTCGTCGGCGATGGCCTTCAGTACCCGCTCCCGGTAAGCGGGGTAACGCACGGGATCCATGTTGTGCAGCAGGCCGTGGTCCAGGACCAGGTCGAAAGGCTCCGGTGCGACCCACTCCGTGATGTCCGCCTCGACGGGCCGGACAGTGACACCCGCCTCCTTCGCCCGGGCCTGGGTGAATTCGAGGGCCTTCGGCATGAAATCCAGCGCCGTCACGTCCCAGCCCTTCTTCGCGAGGTACACCGAGTCCGTCCCGGCGCCACAACCGATGTCGAGCGCGCGCCCCGGCTTCCGCCGCTCGCAGAGCTCGGCGAGGAACAGGGTGGGCTCGTCGTGGGCCCAGGGGAGGTCCTGCCAGGTCCTGGCCCAGTCGTAGGTGGCAAAGAAGGTCTTCTTCTCGTGGGTGCTCATTGCGCCTGTCCGCCTGCCGTTCACCCCTGATCGTCGCACAGGCCGGGCCGGTTGGGACGCCGGGCGGCGTGCTAACCTCACCGCCCGGCCCGCTCACCCCGCTTCATATGCTGCTCACCGGCGCCGCCATCGCCCTGCTCCTCGCTGCCCAGGCCACGACGGCACAGAGTGCCGGCCTCGCCGGCGGCCCGCCTGCCGGGGACGGTCGCGAATTGCTGCCGGAGATCCTCGTCACCGCGCGCCGCCTGCCGGAATCCATCCAGCGCGTGCCCGTCTCGGTGACGGCCTTCGACAGCGACGCGATCAGCCGCCTTGGCGCCACCTCGCTGGACGAGCTGGCCCGCTTCACGCCGGGCTTCTCCTTCAACTCGTCACTGGGCCGCGGCATCAATTCCAACCGCCCGACCGTACGGGGCCTGACCACCATCCGCAATGGCATCAACAATTCCACGGTGGCGGCAACTTTCATCGATGGCGTGTACCTCGGCGGCTCGACCCAGTCGACCAGCCTGTACGACCTGGAGCGCGTGGAGATCCTGCGCGGCCCCCAGTCCGCCCAGTTCGGACGCGCCACCTACGCCGGGGCGGTCAACTACGTGACCCGGAGCCCGGGTCCGGAGCTGGCCGGCAACCTGGAGCTGACCGGAGCCGAACACGACACCGTGCGCGCCAACGGCTGGCTTGGCGGGCCGCTTGCCGGCGACTGGCTGCGGTTCCTGGCCAGCGCGGGTGTGGACAGCTATGGCGGCGAATACCGGAACACCCGGGACGGGAGCATGACGGGCGGCGAGGAGTCCCTCGACCTCAGCCTGAAGCTCGAGGCCACGCCCTCCCCTGACCTGCGGGTGAGCCTCCGGGTGGCGATGCAGGCCACTGACGACGACCACTTCGCCATCTGGCTCCAGCCCCGCACCGTCAACAACTGCTGCTTCCGCACCGCCGATGCGCCCCGCGCCCGGGAGTACTACGTGGGCCGTGCGCACACTTCGGACACGGTCACCCTGTATACGGACGCCCTCGAGGCCGCCGGCGGCTCGGGGTTCGAGCTGGACCGCCAGCTGGGCTCGCTGAACATCGCCTGGGACCTCCCCGGGGACTGGACCGTGAGCAGCCTCACCGGCGTCGTGAGCGACGACCTGGAGCGCGGCTTTGATGCGTCCTACGCAGCCTACGATCCCGTGCCGCAGCAGCCCGGCTCATTCCTCCAGCGGGATGAACTCTCCCAGGGCGACTTCTCCCAGGAGCTGCGCGTGACCTCGCGCCGGGGCCCGGGCTGGCGCGGGACCGGCGGGCTGTACTACTACCGGGGCCACCTGGATGAAGTCGTCGAGAACCGGGTGGTCGTGGCTCCCGATGGCAGCATTTCGGTGTCGCCCAACTTCGGCAACCTCACGTTGCAGGACGTGGAGAACCGGGCGGCCTTCGGCGCGATCGAGGTGGACCTGCGGCACGCCGTCACCGCCGGTCTCGAGCTGCGCTACGCGGCCGATGAGGTGGAGGTCACGAACGTGCCCAACGTGGGCGGAACGGGCGGCAGCAGCCACTTCAGCGAGACGTTCCACAGCTGGTCGCCCCGGCTGACGGTCACCTGGCAGGCGAGCCCCGCGCTGATGCCCTACCTCAACATCGCCCGCGGGCAGTCCCCGGGCACCTTCAACCCCGACGTCCCCCCCGCCCCCGACGGGACGCCCGACGAGAGCTACCGCGACGTAGACGAGGAAGTCGTCTGGAACTACGAGCTGGGCATGCGGGGCGAGTGGCTCGAGGGACGCGGCCGGTACGCGCTCGCCGCCTACTACCTGGACGTCAGCGACCAGCAGACCACCTCCATCATCGAGCTGGCGGGTGGCGGCACGGCCACCTTCCTGGACAACGTGGGCAAGACCGCCGTCACGGGCCTCGAGCTGGAGGCGTCGGCGCAGCTCGGGGAGCGACTCACGGCCACGCTCACCTACGGCTGGACGGACTCGGAGATCCGCCGCCAGCTCAGCACGGAACAGGCGGACCTGCTGGGCGGCAACGGCAGCGCGGCAGACCTGGAACGGCTAGGCAACGTCTCGGGCAAGACGACCCCGCGCGTGCCGGAGCACATGGCGGGCGTGCAGCTCGAGTACCGCCGCGACCTGGGAGGCCAGCAGAGCTGGTTCGCCGGTGGCGACTGGTCCTTCGAGTCATCCCGGTACGCCCAGGAGGACAACTTCATCGAGACGGGCAACCGGTCCCTGCTCGGCCTGCGGACTGGCATTGCCTGGGAGGCGGTGGAACTGACTCTCTGGGCCACCAACCTGACCGATGACGACACGCCGGTGGACGTGCTGCGCTACCTGGACCGGCGCTCCGGCGCGCTCCCGAGCTGCGCGAGCTTCGTCACGGCGGGCACGGCGCCACCGGGCACCGTGTGCGCCGGATCGTCCACGAGTCCCCGCGGTTTCGGGATCAGCCTGCCGCGCGGCCGCCAAATGGGTGCGACGCTCCGCTACCGCTTCTAGCCACCGTCGTCAGTAGTTCCCCCGATGCCCGTCAGGCGCAGGCAACGCGACAATTGCATTGCGCGGGGGACTGGTCGCACCTTCGTCGACCGCCCCGACAACAGGAGCCAGACCATGCGCGTCGCCTCGTCTCAACGGCGGATTTCCGCGGCCCTCGCCGCCGGCACCATCCTGCTCGCCGCCGCCGCCATCCTTCGCCCCGTCTCTGCCGCGGACGAGCCACTGGAGCACAAGGCCGAAGTCGCGCAGGGCAGCGCCAAGCAGGAGGACATGGAGAAGGGCCGCGAGCTCTACAAGCAGAACTGCGCCGCCTGCCACCAGCCCGAGGGCCAGGGCCTGCCGGGCGCCTTCCCGCCGCTCGCCAAGTCGGACTTCATCGCCGCCAATCCCAACGCGGTGCTGGAAACCACCGTCCAGGGACGCCAGGGCAAGATGGTGGTCAACGGCGTCGAGTACAACAACGTGATGCCGGCGATGAGCTACCTCAGCGACAAGGACCTGGGCCGGATCATCACCTTCGTGCTGAACAGCTGGGGCAATCCCGGCGGCAAGGTCAGCTCAAAGCAGGTTGCCAGCTACCGGGCCAGCAAGGGCCTCGAGGCGAAGCAGGCTGCGGGTGAGCGCCACCCGGGCGCGGGCGAGGCCGAGCAGTCCTACCAGTCCCAGCCCTCCCAGATCACGGAGGCGCACCAGAGCGTAACGCCCGGCGCCCCGGCCATGACCGAGGCGGAGTTCACGAAGGGCAAGCAGATCTTCTTCGAACGCTGCGCGGGCTGCCACGGCGTGCTGCGCAAGGGCGCAACCGGCAAGCCGCTGACTCCCGATCTCACCATGGCGAAGGGCACCGACTACCTGAAGGCGCTCATCAAGTTCGGCTCCCCCGCGGGCATGCCGAATTGGGGCACCTCCGGTGCGCTGACCGACGCCGACATCGACGTGATGGCGCGCTTCCTGCAGCACGAGCCGCCCCAGCCGCCGGAGTGGGGCATGAAGGAAATGAGGGATTCCTGGCGGGTGCTCGTCCCCGTGGCCGACCGCCCGACCACGCAGCAGAACGACATCAACCTGAACAATGTCTTCGCGGTCACCCTGCGCGACAGCGGCGAAGTGGCGCTGATCAACGGCGACACCAAGGAGACGGTAGCCATCATCAAGACCGGCTACGCCGTCCACATCTCCCGGCTCTCGCATTCCGGTCGTTACGTCTTCACGATCGGACGGGATGGCAAGGTCGACCTGATCGACCTCTGGGCGAAGGTCCCACAGACCGTCGCCGAGATCCGCGTGGGCCTTGAGGCGCGCTCCGTGGAGACGTCCAAGTTCAAGGGCTACGAGGACAAGTACGCCATCGCCGGCTCCTACTGGCCGCCCCAGTTCGTCATCATGGACGGCGACACCCTGGAGCCGAGGAAGATCGTCTCGACGCGCGGCATGACGGTCACCAACCAGGAGTACCACCCCGAGCCCCGCGTGGCTGCCATCGTCGCCTCTCACCAGCACCCCGAGTTCATCGTCAACGTGAAGGAGACAGGCCGGATCCTGCTCGTGGACTACAGCGACATCGAGAACCTGGGCATCACCACCATCGACGCCAAGGAATTCCTGCATGACGGCGGCTGGGATTCGAGCCTGCGCTACTTCCTGACGGCCGCCAACAAGTCCAATACCGTGGTGGTCGTGGATTCGAAGGACCGCAAGCTGGTTGCCAAGGTACCCGTGGACGAGATCCCGCACCCGGGCCGCGGCGCCAACTTCATC
>CAZTGY010000222.1:0-343 GCA_964613445.1 uncultured Chromatiaceae bacterium
ATCAAGACCTTCGTCACGCGCTTCGAGGATCGCGTCGTGCGGGAAGCCTGCCTGCGGGAACTGAAGCGCGGGGGCCAGGTGTACTTCGTCCACAACCAGATCGAGGACATCGAGAAGATCGCGGCCGCTCTGGGGACGCTGGTGCCCGAGGCGCGCATCGAGGTGGCGCACGGCCAGATGCGCGAGAAGGACCTGGAGCAGGTCATGCTCGATTTCCACCACCGGCGCTTCCACATACTGGTCTGCACCGCAATCATCGAGAGCGGGCTCGACATACCGTCGGCCAACACCATCATCATCAACCGGGCGGATCGCTTCGGCCTGGCCCAGCTGCACCAGCTGC
>CAZTGY010000222.1:353-3362 GCA_964613445.1 uncultured Chromatiaceae bacterium
AGCGGCTCGACGCCATCGCCGCCCTCGAGGACCTGGGCTCGGGATTCATGCTGGCCACCCACGACATGGAGATCCGCGGCGCCGGCGAGCTGCTGGGCGAGGAGCAGAGCGGGCAGATACAGGAGATCGGATTCGAGCTCTACAACGAGATGCTCGCCCGCACGGTGAAGGCGCTCCAGGAGGGGCTCGAGCCGGACATGGACAACACGCTGCCGCCGGTGGCCGAGATCAACCTCCACCTGCCCGCCTTGCTGCCCGACGACTACCTGCCCGACGTGCACCTGCGGCTGGTGCATTACAAGCGAATTGCCAGTGCCAGGAGCGACGCGGCCCTGCGCGAGCTGCAGGTGGAGCTCGTGGACCGGTTCGGCCCCCTCCCCGAGCCTACCCGGCACCTCTTCCGCATGACGGCGCTGCGCCTCAAGGCGGAGCCGCTGTCCATTCGCCGGCTCGATGCCAGCTCGGTTGGCGGCTTCGTCGAGTTTGGCCCACGCACGACAGTGAGCCCGGCCTGGATCGTCACCCAGCTGCGGAATGCACCGAAGACCTACCGACTGGACAAGCAGCAGAAATTCCGCTTCTCGGCGCCGCTGGAGGAACCGGAGGCCCGTTTCGTGTTCGTGGAGAAGCTGGTCGGCGAGATGCTGACCCACCGGGAGAAGCCGGCCGTGGCGGCATCGAGGGCCGCCAGCGCCGGCCAGCCTTTGTAGCCATCCGCGGAGCGCTCAGCGCAGTACTGCCGGCGAGTAGGCATTTTCCAGGAACAGTTCGGGCCGGCTGCTGCGGTCAACCCGTGCAACCCAGACGTCCGTGCTGGCGCCCGGACTTCCATGCCCCCCCGGCATCGAGTAGAGAACCCGGGATTCATCCAGCCATTCCAGCTGGTCGTCAACGCTGCGATTCTCGGCGAGCACTTCCTGCCGGCCACTGGCCAGGTCAAGGACGGCAATCTGCCACTGGACCGGGCTCCCGCCCTCGACACGCTGCTTGAACGCTATCTGCCGGCCGTTCGGCGAAAGGGACGGGCATTCCACTCCCTTGCGGATGACCCGGGCCGAGCGCTCGCTGGCGTCGCCGCGGATGAGGTAATGCGCCCCCCCGGTCGACATCGTGGCGTAGAAGTGGCGCGAGTCGTCCATAAACGTCACGCCCCAGAAATTCCGGTCGCCCGGCTGGAAGCGCGCTCCATCCCGGGAAACGGAGAACGACTCCAGGTCAGCCTCCACCGAGCCGGTGTCCAGGTCGATAAGCAGTGTCTGCGTGGAAAAGCTCAGGTCCGCGTAACCGTGCCCGCTGACGAACACGGTCAGCGCCGCCCGCCGGCCATCCCGGGCCACCCTGCAGCGACTGGGCACGCCGGCCAGCGGCACCTCGGCCACCGCCTCCAGGGTCCCCGTGTCGAAGATGATCGCCTGGTAGGTCGTCACGACGCCACGATCGGCCGTCAGGCACAGGCCCCGTTGACCGGCCACGTGCACGACCTCACAGCTGAGCTTGTCGAGCATCTCCGGCGCGGCGTTGCCCCCGAGGCGCAGCCGGGCCAGCCTGCCGTAGTCCTGGTCCACGCCCGTGTAGCGAAAGAATAGCTCGGTCGGCGCCGGTGAGGCCGGCAGCGGCCCAGCCGGCGCTTCCTGCTGGCTGCCGGGCCCGGGGCCCGTCGCTGCAACCTCGCTCGCCGGCAATCGTGGCGTCGTCACGATGGCCAGCCCGGGCTTCCTCGCGGGGCCGTAGGCGAAGTAGACGTAAGCCGCCACCCCGGTCGCAACCAGCAGGAATACGACCAGCAGCGCGCCCGACCGCGTGAGCTTCATGCCATCCTCCGCAAACCCAACACCCCAATGACGATCACGACTGGCAACAGCGCCAGGAATACGGCGATTGCCCAGGCGCTGCCGTGGGCCTGCATCAGCCACCCGAACCCAACCGACGAAGCAGCCTTGCCGAGGCCCACGACGCTCGCCAGGACGGCAAGACCGGTCGTGCGCCGCCCTGCTGGCAGGAACGTGCTACCCATGGCCATCATGACGCCCTCGGTGCCGGCGTAGTAGAGGCCGATCAGGATGATCACCGCAGACTGGACCAGGATGCCGTCGAGCGGAGCGGCCAGCAGGAGCACATAGGCTGCCAGGAGCAGGATGTAGCCTCCGACGAGCACTCCGGCGCGTCCGATCCGGTCGGCCACCAGTCCCGCCGGTACCGAGGCGAGCATGTATACGCCGGACACGGCCGCAAAATACAGCGGAAATGCACCCGCGCCGACGCCACTCGCCTCCTGCAGGTGGATGAACACGAACCCGTCGCTGATGGTGCATGCCGCCAGCAACAGCACTACGGTGGCCAGGGTCCTGAAGCGTCGGCCATCCGGCATCGACCGGAAGGGCTCGAACCCGGGACTGCGGGCTTCAGGCTGCCGCGCCAGACGGGGCTGGGGGACGAAGAGCACCAGTGTCGCAAGCCCCAGCACGGCAAACGCGAGGCTCACGATCCAGATGACGTCGTAACCCCCGGGCAGCATGGCCAGGATCAGAAACGCAACGAAGGGACCCAGCAACGCACCCCCGGCATCGAGGGACCGATGCAATGCGAAGGCGCTGGCTATCCGGCCCGGTGGCGCGTTCATTGACAGGATGGCATCGCGGGGTGCGGAACGGAGGCCCTTGCCCAGGCGATCAGCGCCCACGATCAGGAGGATGAGCGACCAGGAACCTCCGGCCAGCAAGAGCGCCGGCTTGCACAGAGCGGAGAGGCCATAGCCCAGCAGTGCCATGAGCTTGTGGCGGCGATGCCTGTCGGCGAGATACCCGGCCGCCAGGCTGAACAGGGCCACTGCGAAGCCGTTGTACAGGCCATCGATGACCCCGTACTGCAACGGCCCCAGCTTCAGGTGCAGGAACAGGTAGGCCGGCAGGACGCTGCTCACCATCTCCGACGAGACGTCCGTGAGCAGGCTCGTGAAGCCAAGGCTCCAGATGACGGGGCTGAGGGGGAGCAGGCCGGGAAATGCTCGAT
>CAZTGY010000222.1:3372-5251 GCA_964613445.1 uncultured Chromatiaceae bacterium
ATACATCGAAAGGGAACTCCGCACCCGGGTGTCACTAGAATATCCCACCGCTGCACGGGCCCCTAAACCCGATCAGTGACGCACTGCCGGGTTCCAGACGATCGGCGAGGCTCACCGCCATCTTCGGGCGAGGACGCTGGTCCGCTAGAATTCCGCCATCAGGTCCGCCACGGAGTCTCCCCATGAACAGGTCACTGCGACGCTACGCCTCCTGCCTGCTGGCACTGCTCTCCGGCAACGCACTTGCCACCGGTACGTGGGACATCAACACCTTCTGCGCCGAAGTCCAGCGGGTGACGGCAGAGACGAACGTCGAGGCAAACCTGACCATCCACAAGACGTCCTGGGCATACCGGCACTCGAAGCCGGGCATCGAGCCCGTGGAGATCCACCAGTACGTGACACCGGATGCGCGGGGGCGTCCGAAGATGATCTCGTGCAAGGTGAAGTCCGTCGATCACCTGAAGTCGGCCTACGGCCCGCAGGCGGCGGGCAGGCAGGGAACCTGCGAGCAGGTGACCCGCAGCATCGTGGAACAGGCCCGCGCCAGCGCCGGACTCAAGGCGCCCGCCGTGCGGGTGGACCCGGAAGAACAGGTATGGACGGGCAGCAGCTACCTGGCGCCATTCGAACTGCTCAGCCGGGACTCATCCGGGACCCTGCACGTGCATACCCGCTACATGCGCATCGACTGGGACGACTGGCGCTGGTACATCATGCCCAACAAGGTACGGGGCCACCTCTATTGCCACCTGATCGCGCCCGAGTACATGGCGCGCTTGCTACAGGGCGAGGCCCCGGAGCTGCAGCCCATCGAGGTGCCGCCGGAGCCTGAGAGCGATTAGCAGGCCTGCCTGGTCGTCAGTTGGCACCGGCGCCCAGACCGTCCTGCCCGGCTGGCGCCTCCCGGAGCATGGAACCGGAGACCCGGGCTTCGGCATCCTCGAGCAGGCCCGGCTCCTCGGCCGCGGCGGAGGGAATCTCGGACGCGACGCTCCAGGAGACCGTGACGTAGCGGGCAAGCTGGGACCGCGGATGATGAATGGCAAGGTCCCGGACCCGTTGCGCGATGCGCTCGGCGAAGGCGACCACCCGCTCTTCCTCCGCGCCGCCGATCAGGACGGCGAACCGGTCGTGGCCGACGCGTGCGCAATAGTCAGCGGCCCGTTGCAGCGAATTGGCGATCGAGTGGGCCACCTTCCGCAGACAGGCTTCGGTCGCGTGCCGGCCGAACAGGTGGTGGTAACTCTCGAGTGCATCGATGCGGAAGACGATCACGCTGACGCGCTGTTGTTCGCGGCGCGCAATGGCCCAGTCCCGGAGCAGGACCTCCAGCAGGGCGTTACGGCCCGGGATTCCGGTGGCAGTGTCGGTCCGGTCGTCGCGCAAGCTTCGTGCCCAGACGTCAGTGGCCATGAAGACACCGGTGCCTGCCATCGACGGCGCAGTGCCCGGGCCGACCGGGCGCATGGCCGGCGCGGCGGTGCCCCCTGGGGCCGTCAGGAGCCAGTAGCTGGCCTTTCCCGGCTGGTCGTAAAGCGGTGCCGGACGCAGTTCCACGAGTCCCCGGGACGACCGCGGGCGCCAGGGTTCGGGTGATGCCGGATCGAAAGCGGTGTCCGCCAGGCTGTCTGCCGGACGGCCGATGATCTCGTTGGGATGGAGGCCGATGGCCTCGCCGAGGGCGCCATTGGCGTAGACGACCTGCCGGTCCCGGTGCTGGGCGTCAATGATCAACGCGGGCGCTGAAACGGCGTCGAGGGCCTGACGCAGCAGATGACGGTTGAGTTTTTTCAATGAGTTAGAAGGCATATCTCAACTTTAATGAGACACGTCGCCGCGGACCCCTCCGCGACTGCGCACCACCCGGAAGCGCATC
>CAZTGY010000223.1:0-5246 GCA_964613445.1 uncultured Chromatiaceae bacterium
GCGTGGCACAAACGTCAGTGACCGGGAAGTGGGGGAGATCGAGTCGGCTGCCGCGGCCATCATGCCCGGCGCGGTCGTGAACATTGGTACGGTGGTCACCGGTTGCCCATGCGAGGATGGATCCTCCTGCTCCGCCCAGGTCTGGGTCGTGGCATATCTCCCGGAGAGGAGCACGGGGCTTCTGCTGTCGAAAATTGACAAACGCTGGATCGTGGGCCCCGTGCAGCAGTGGTGGCTCGATTACCAGGAGCTCTACACCCGACCTGGCGGGCTGTCGGTCGAGGACGAGTATGCATTGACCGACAGGTTTCCGCGATGTGCGGCAGCGGGGTAGTGATTCGAGACTCGACTTCTTACCAGTCCACCCGCTTCGCCTCCCCCAGCGCCGCACACAACTCGATCCCCTCCAGCGTCTCCGCCAGCGTCCGGTCGGCACCGTCCAGCCGGGGCAGCAGGGGCTTGAACAACGCCTCCACCTCGTCGCGCTCGGGCAGTGAGCAGAAGCTGGCGCCGAAACGCGGCAGCCAGCGGTAGCCGAAGTGCGAGGTGCGGGCGATGAAGGCCTCGTGGTTGGCCTTGAACCAGTCGAAGGTCGCGCGGCGCTGGCTCGGCCGGGCGGCGAGGGCGAAGGCGATCGTGGTGGGCTCCCGGGCCCGGAGCTGCGGGTCCAGCAGCAGCTCGCGCACGCGCTTGCCCACCGCCGGATCGTCGGTGGTGCCGAGGGCGAGCGACGCCTGGGAGCGGAACAGGATGTCGTTCGAGCCGAGCATCCGGGCGATGAGCGCCTCGGCGAAGGGCGCGCCCAGGTGCTGAACGCCGGCCCGGAGCGCGGACTCGCGCAGCGCCGGCTCCACGGCCGACTCGTCCGGCGTGAACGCCTGCCCGGCGGCCTTGTCCCCGAGGCGGATGTACCGGGCCGCGGACTCCGCCAGCGCGGCGCGCAGCTTCAGGTCTTCTGCCTCGAGGGCGAGGAAGCGGATCAGGTTGGTGCGGAAGAGGGCGTTGTCCACCGCCTCCGCGGTTTCCGGCGTGACGGCGGGCGGGGCCTGCAGCGGGTCCGGACCGAAGGCCGCCAGCCGGGGCTGGAACAGCTCACGCATCCGGCCGTTCAGTTCCTTCCGGGCGCTGTCGGGCGCCACGTAGTCCCGCAACCGGATCAGGTCCCTGGATGGCGCCAGCGCCACCTGCGGGTAGCGGGACCTCGCCAGCGTCCCGATCACCGACAGGAACTCGTCGGTGCTGAGCCGGTTCGCCTGGTAGGCCGCCGACAGGCTGTCCGCCGCGGCCAGTGCCTCCAGTTCGTTCAGCCGGTCGAAGTTCGCCTCCAGCGCGCGCCAGCCCGCCGCGTCCAGCGCGAAGCGGTAGTAGCCGGCGCCGTTCGCGTTCGGCATCACCCAGGCGGGGCAGGCAGTGGTGGTGAGCGGGATGCGCGCCGTCGGCGTGGTCACCAGCGCGCAGTCCCTGGCCGTGGCATCGCCCGATCCGTGCCGCACGCAGACTGGCAGCTGCCAGGTCTGGGCCGGGTTGCCCCGGGAGCCCACCGGCAGGTAGCGGGACTGGGAGATGGCGACCGCCGCGCCGTCCGCGCCGCACTCGAGCGTCGCCGTCACCAGCGGCACGCCCGGCTGGTCGATAAAGCTGCGGAAGGCCGGCACCACGTCTGGCCGGCCTGAGCCCTTCGCCAGCGAAGCCATGAAGTCCTCCACGTCGGCCACGCCGTGGGGGAAGCGTTCCATGTGGGTGCGGATGCCGGCGCGGAATCCTTCCTCGCCGAGCCAGCTCTCGAACATGCCCAGCACCGCGCCGCCCTTCAGGTAGGTGATGGCGTCGAAGGCGCCGCCGATGTCGGCGTTGCGGTTCACCGGCTGGCGGATCTGGCGCGCGGCGATCCGGCTGTCCAGCTCCATCGCGGGCGGCGTCTGCAGCGCGGGAACCACGTCGAAGCGCAGCGCGGGCTGCCAGGCATTGCCCGCCTTGAAGCCCATCCAGTTGGCGAATGACTCGTTCAGCCAGATGTCGTCCCACCACTTCGGCGTCACCAGGTCGCCGAACCACTGGTGGGCCAGCTCGTGGGCGTGGATGCCGCCGAAGCCGCGGCGATCAGCCACCGACGCGTCGTCGGCCAGCAGCAGCCGTGGATCACCGTAGATGATGGCGCCGGCGTTCTCCATGCCGCCGCCGAAATCGGGCGAGGCGATGAGGTCCAGCTTCGGGTAGGGGAACGGCACGCCGAAGTAGTCCTCGAGGTAGGTGACGATGGCGCTGGTGTTGTCCAGCGCGTAGCGGAGCCTCGGCCCCTTGCCGCGGGTCGCAACACCGCGCAGGGGCAACGGCGCCTTGCGGGCCCCGTGGGGCGGCACCGCCGCGCCTTCGACGATATCCAGGGGGCCCACTGCCAGCGCGATCAGGTAGGTCGGCAGCGGCAGCGTGGTGGCGAGCTCCACCCGCTTAAGGCCATCGCCCGCCGGGCTTTCGGCGCGGATGGGCGTGTTGCCGACGACCTTGTTGGCGGTGCGCGTCGTCACCGCGATGTCGAAGGGCGTCTTGAACCCGGGCTCGTCGAATCCGGGGAACATGCGCCGGGCATCGATGGGCTGGAACTGCGTGAACGCGTAGGCCTCGTCGGCGATTACCGACTTGTAGAGGCCCTCACCCGCCTTGCCGAAGGGCCCCGTGTACTCGATCCGCAGGGTGCCCTTGCCCGCCGGCACGGGCGTGTCGAACTTCAGCCGCGCCACGCCGGTCGGGTCCACCTGCTCCCAGGCTGCCGCCCGGCTGGCCCCGGCGGCGTCGATGTGCGTGGCGGACTGCACGGTCAGCCCGTTGCCGTGCAGGTGGATCACCCGGGTCGGTGCGGCGACGGCCAGGTCGATGGACGCCACCCCGGAGAATTCCGCCTGGTCCGGCAGGACCTTCAGTTCAAGCCGGTAGGCGAGCGGGCGAACCTCGGTGCCGAGCCGGCCGGGCGGGGAACCGGCTTCGCCGGCGGCGGCCACCCGGGAAGTTGCTGCCAGTAGCGTCAATGCGGCAAGGGACAGGCGCATGGTCGGTGGTCCTCCGTTTACAGGCCGTGCGGCACGGCGCCGCAGGGCTTACCTGAGCTTATTCTGTCGTGGCATGATCATATGCGGGCGCGATATGACGGTGAAGCCGTCCCGGGTCCGCGTCAAACAAGAAGAGCCCGGGGGGGGCCAGCGATGAATCCATTGCCGATTGCCGGCCTGCTCGTCCTCTGTTCGGGCCTTGCCCTGGCCCAGCCGGCGCCCGGCGGGGCGGGGAATCCTCCGCCGGACCGCTACGCGCTGATCCATGCCGGGACGCTCCTCGCGGTGCCCGGCACGAGCCCCCGGCAGCAGATGACCGTGATCGTGAAGAACGACCGCATCGCCGCCATCGCGCCGGGCTTCCTCGCCACGCCACCCGAGGCGGCGCCCGGCGCAACCGTCGAGGTCATCGACCTGTCCGACCGCTTCGTGATGCCCGGCCTGATGGACGCCCACGTGCACCTCCAGAGCGAGCCCAGCTTCTCGCGGCGCCGCACGGAGCGGGGCGACCGCAGTCCGCCGACCGGTGCCGAAGGCGCGGTCAACGCCGTGATCTTCGCCCGCCGCAACCTGGCCGCCGGCTTCACGACGGTCCGGGACCTGGGCTCCGACGACCAGGCTGTCTTTGCCGTCCGCAATGCCATCAATGCGGGACGGATGATCGGCCCGCGCATCCTGCTCGCCGGCTCGGCCATCGCCGTGACCGGCGGCCACGGGGACGGGACGCCGATGGGCAGCACGGGCGATGACACCGCCCGGATCACCGACGGCACCTGCGACGGCCCGATGGAGTGCCGCAAGGCCGTGCGGTTCCAGTACAAGCTGGGCGCCGACGTCATCAAGTTCACCTCCACGGGCGGCTTCGGCTCCAACACCGG
Source organism: uncultured Chromatiaceae bacterium (assembly GCA_964613445.1). Classification (GTDB taxonomy): domain Bacteria; phylum Pseudomonadota; class Gammaproteobacteria; order Steroidobacterales; genus SHZI01. Next base: position 3,923 of record CAZTGY010000223.1, read on the forward strand.
CCTCGAACCGCAGCTGTTCACCGACGAGATCGAGGCGATCGTGTCGACGGCCCACCTCCACGGACTGAAGGCCGCAGCCCACGCCTACTCGCCGGTTGCCATCAAGGACGCCGTCCGGGCCGGCGTCGATTCCATCGAGCACGGCTTCCTGCTCGATGATGAAGGCATCCGGATGATGAAGAAGGCGGGCACCTTCCTGGTGCCGACGCTCTCTGCCAGCTATCCGCCTCCGATCTTCCGCATCCCCGATCCGCCGTCGGTGAAGCTCCGGAACGAGTACCGGGCCTTCGAGCGCGCCTATGCGGCAGGAGTGAAGATCGCCTTTGGCACCGATGCCGGGACCTTCGCCCACGGAACCAACGCCAAGGAATTCGATCTGATGGTCGGGTTCGGCATGCAGCCCATGGATGCCCTCCGCTCGGCCACCGTGGTTACCGCCGACCTCTTCGGCATCGCCGCGGAAGCGGGCACGCTGGAAGCCGGCAAGCTTGCCGACATCGTGGCGGTGAAGGGCAATCCGCTGGACCAGATTGCGGCGATGCATCAGATCGATTTCGTGATGAAGAGCGGCCGCGTCGCCAAGCGCGACGGCGCGATGACCGAGCCGTTCACCTACCCCGCCGGCTTCCAGTAAGCCGGGTCCCCTTGCAATTAATCCGCGTGGAGTCACACCAGAGATGAACCAGAAGCAACCAGCCTCGGGCGTCGCCGCCTGCCTCGCCGTGAGCCTGACGATCTGTGCAGCCACTTCGTCCGCGGCGTGGGCCGCGGGTGAAGTCGCCGCTGATGCAGGCAAGGAGCTGCCCGTGCGGCTCATCCCGAATGTCCCGAAGAATGCCGAGGCCTACTACGGCCCGGACAGCCTGCACATCATTGCGCAGACACAGGACCCTGCCGCGCGCCATGCCGAGGGACGTGAGACCGGGGCACTGACCTACACCTTCTCCGACCAGGGCACCGATGTCCGCCGCATAAACGACAAGGGCCAGGACGCCTGTTCCTACTTCTTCCCGGACGGCAAGCGCATCGTCTGGACGTCGACGAAGGACCACCCGGAAATGCCGGTCGGCAACTGGTCGGACTCCAACGACTACCCGCAGGGTGCCGAGCTGTACATCTCCGACCTCGACGGCAAGAACATCAAGCGCCTGACCAACAACAAGTACTACGAGGCTGAGGTTTCGGTTTCGCCCAATGGCGAGTGGATCGTCTTCGGGCGGCAGATCGACGGCAAGATGGACCTCTGGCGCATGCGGTCCGATGGCACGGGCGAGCAGCAGATCACCTTCACCGACGACTGGCAGGAGGGCGCGCCCTTCTACCT
>CAZTGY010000224.1:0-594 GCA_964613445.1 uncultured Chromatiaceae bacterium
GGAAGGCGTTGACCAGGTACAGGATCGGGTTGAGGCGGGAGACCTGCTGGGCCACCTCGGGCAGCAGCGAGATCGAGTAGAACACCCCACCCAGGTAGATCAGCGGCTGCAGGACGAAGGACGGGATGATGGACACGTCGTCGAAGTTCTTCGCCAGGATCCCGTTGACCAGGCCGCCCAGGGAGAAGATGGCGGCGCACATCAGGAAGACGGAGATCGTGATCAGCGGGTGGGTGAAGGGCAGCGGCGTGAAGAACAGCGCGACGACCGTCACCGCCAGGCCCACCAGCACGCCCCGGATCACGCCGCCCGCCATGTGGCCAAGCACGATCGTGACGTTCGACATGGGCGCCACCAGCAACTCCTCCAGGTGGCGGTTGATCTTGGCCGAGAAGAACGACGACACGACGTTGCCGTAGGCGTTGGTGATCACGGCCATCATGATCAGGCCGGGAGCGATGTACTGCTTGTAGTCGAAGCCGTCCATCTGCCCGATGCGCCGCCCGATGAGATTGCCGAAGATGACGAAGTACAGCGCCATGTTGATCACCGGCGGCAGGATCGTCTGCCCCCAGATACGCACGACCCGGTGGT
>CAZTGY010000224.1:604-5240 GCA_964613445.1 uncultured Chromatiaceae bacterium
CCGGCAGAGGGTCGCGAGCGCGATGGCCTGCTGGCGGATGCTCAACGCGGGTCTCCCCTGCGCTCGGTGAGGGTGAGGAAGAGCTCCTCGAGGCGATTGGACTTGTTGCGCATGCTGAGGATCTGGATGCCCGCGGCGGACAGCGCGGTGAACAGCTCGTTGACGCTGCGCGACCGGGGCAGCGCCACCTCGAGTTCCTGGGGCCCGTTCAGCCGTACGTCGAAGCCTGGCAGGGCGGGCGCCACGGGCACTGGCTCCCGTGGCGTCAGCAGGAAGACCTCCTCGTGGAGCTTGGCGAGCACGGAAGTCATGGGCCCCTGCTCGATCACCCGCCCGTGGTCGATGATGGCGATGTTCCGGCAGAGGTTTTCCGCCTCCTCCAGGTAGTGCGTCGTGAGGATGATGGTGGTCCCGGCGGCATTCAGCTCCCGCAGGAATTCCCACATTGAGCGCCGGATCTCGATGTCCACGCCGGCGGTGGGCTCGTCCAGTATCAGCAGTCGGGGCTCGTGCACCAGCGCGCGGGCGATCATCAGCCGGCGCTTCATGCCGCCGGACAGGCTGCGCGCAGTCTCGTTGCGCTTGTCCCAGAGCTGCAGCTGCTTCAGGCACAGCTCGGCGCGGTTACTGGCCCGTGCCGGGCCCAGGCCGTAGAACCCCGCCTGGTTGATGACGATGTTCTGCACCTTGTCCCACAGGTTGAGGTTCAGCTCCTGGGGCACGACGCCGATGGCGTTCTTTACCGCGTTGACGTCCCGGTCCAGGTCCTGGCCGAAGACGCGCACCTGGCCGCTGGTCTTGGTAACCAGCGACGTCACGATGCCGATTAGGCTGGTCTTGCCGGCGCCATTCGGCCCGAGCAACGCGAAGAAATCACCGGTCTCCACGGTGAGGTCGATACCGTCCAGCGCCCGGACCCCGTTGGCATAGACCTTGGTGAGCTGCTGGACCGAGAGCGCGTGCATGGCGCGGCATTGTGCCTGCTGCCGGGGTGGAAACAACGTTCGCGGTACCTCGTTCGCCGTGCCGGGCGCCGCCAATGATCAGCGTCGGCTCACGAGGGTGAGTTGGACGACGGAGAGTCGCGTCGCCGTCAGGACCTGCGCGTCCGGTTGGGAGGCGGCCCGCACCAGGTCCGGCCAGATCCGGGGGTGCCGGCAGAAGCGCGCCTCGAGGCAGTCCACGGCTCCGGCCGCCGCGCGCTGCAGGTCCCGGAACCCGGCACTGGCCAGCTGCTCGACACCGAGGCGCCCCGGGCCAATGCAGAGCGCCGCCAGCAGCCGGTCCTGCCGCGCCGTGTGCCAGAGCCACGTGAGCAGCGCGGCGGCGAACAGGCGCGCGGACTCGGCCTGGGCGGCCGCAACCGGATTCGACGGGAACCCGGGGTCCGACCCCGGATTCTCGGCGACGCCGCGGGGCAGCTGCCGGGGGGGCAACACGGCGAAGGCCGACAGCAGGCAGGGCGTTTCCGCAATGGCCTCGAGCTGGGCCGGGGCGAGCAGAGCCAGGCGCTGCCGTACGCCGGGCGGCAGGCCGAAGGCGTTTCCCCCGCGGACGTCGGTGCATAACAGCTCCAGAAACTCCCGGTTGAAGTCGCGGATCTCCCGCCGGAACTGCGTATCGGGCCATTTGCTGGGCATTTGGGAGCTTCCCCGGGGGCGACCGAGGGGTACTATAAATGTTCCAAATGGAACAAATAAACAAAACGATCGACTAGATTTGTTCCAAAATGACCAAAACTGGTGAGAAATGGGGGAAACATGCGGGCCACAGACAACCGCTACGCCGCCGAGCGGGAACGCTTCGACCTGGCCATCCGGATGATCGAGCACGAGGCCCGGACCGGGACCATCCGGCTCTGTACCGGGTTCACGGAGGACCGGATCCGCAAGATCTACGCCAGCTACTTCCCCGGCCGGGAGGCCGTCCGGCGCCGGCGGGGCAAGACCCCGAGCCAGGTTGCCCCGTTCGTCAGCTCCGCCCGCCGCCAGGGCGAGGCCAGCCTGCTGGCCCTGCTCTTCGTCCAGACGGGCGTCGTCCGGCTGGACCCCGACACCCGGGCGCTGCCCGCCGTTGCCGAGCCCGGCGTCACCCTTGGCGCCGGCCTCTGCGACGCCTTCGAGGCCTACCTGGCGATTCATCCGGAGCCACAACTGTCATTCGAGTGGGCGTGGAACCTGTACCGCTGCCTCGTGTCGCGGCGGGAACTCCGGCTGGTCTGGTGCGCCCTGTGCGAGGGCCCCTACGTGCAGGACGCGTACGCGCTCGACTACGAACGGTGCCCGTTTTGCGAACTCAAGGATCATGCGTAACCTGCTCCGATGATCCGCGTCACCTTCACTGGTTCCGGCGTCGAGCGCCTGGCGCCGCTGCGGCAGCAGGCGGAAGAGCTGGCGGCGGCCTTCGCGGCGGCCGACACCCGCTTCGTGCCGATCTGGCAGTCCCGGTGCCTGCTTCAGGACGGCGGCGTCGTGGTCTGCCGCCGGGAAGACCTGGAACCGCTTGCCAGCGGCCACGAGGCTGCCGTGTTCCTCGGACGGCGCGGCGGCCAGGCACTCTTCGCCATCGACGTGCAGGGCGCCGAGCCCCCGCCGTCCCTCCCGGCTGTCGGCTTTCGCGGCCTGCGGGAAGTGCTCGGCCAGGTCAGCGAGGCCGATGCCGCGTTGCTGGCTTACGCCCGCGCCATGATCCTCTGGCAGGAGCGCCACCGGCACTGCGGCGTCTGCGGTGCGCCGAACCGCGCCGCCGAAGGCGGCTTCGTCATGGCCTGTACCCGCCCGGGGTGCGACCACAAGAGCTTCCCCCGCATCGACCCCGCCGTGATCGTGCTGGTGCACCGGGGCGAGTACTGCCTGCTGGGCCGCCAGGCTGCCTGGCCGGCCGGACGCTTCTCCACCATCGCCGGCTTCGTGGAGCCGGGCGAGTCCCTCGAGGATGCGGTGGTCCGGGAGGTGCACGAGGAAACCAACATCCGGGTCGGCGAGTGCACCTACATCGGCTCCCAGCCCTGGCCGTTTCCCGCCGCCATGATGCTGGGCTTCCATGCCACGGGCCTCAGCGACGACATCCGCTTCAACGACGGCGAGCTCGTCGAGGCCCGGTGGTTCCACCGGGACGACCTCCGCGGCGGCGCCGTCGCGCTGCCGCCCCGGGAGTCCATCGCCTTCCGCCTGGTCGAGGCGTGGCTCGACCCGACCTGACCCCATGTGCCTCGTCGCCATCGCCTGGCAGGCCCATCCCCGCTACCCGCTCGTCCTGCTCGGCAACCGGGACGAGTTCCATCAGCGGCCGACGGTTCCCGCCGGGTGGTGGCCCGACGCGGACCACGTGTTCGGGGGCCGGGACCTGCAGGCGGGCGGCAGCTGGCTCGGCGTGACCCGCCAGGGCCGCGTGGCCGTGGTGACGAACAATCCGCTGCGGCCGCCGGGCGTCAATCACGCCCGCAGCCGGGGCGCGCTGGTGCGCGCGTGGCTGACGGGCGACAGCGCCTCAGGCGAATTCCTGGACACCCTGGAGAATGACGCGGGGCACTACGCCGGGTTCCACTTGCTGGTGGGTACGCTGGGTGCCGGGCTCGACGGGTTCGTCACACCGGCCGGCAACCTGGGCGCCCGCTGGCGGGTGCCTGCCGGGGTCGCCGTGCTGTCCAACTCGCCCCGGGAGGCACCCTGGCCGAAGGTCGGCTGGCTGCAGCAGGCGCTGGAGAGCTACTTGCAGCGGCCGGGGTCCGCAAACGGGGCTGACGCCGAGGAGCTGCTGTCCCTCGTTGGGCGGCGCATGCCCGTGGCAGAACCGGAAGCCGACACGCCGGTCGCGCGGGCCCGGGTGACGCCCTTCGTCACGGGCACCGACTATGGCACCCGGGCGGCGACCCTGATCCGGGCCGACGACCGTGGCGGGTGGCACTGCATCGAGCGACGCTTCGGGCCCGGCGGCGTGCCGGCCGGCGAATCCCAGGCCCGTCACTTCCCGTAGGAGCGCCTTCAGGCGCGACCGCCCGATTTTCCGGTCGCGCCGGAAGGCGCTCCTACCCGGCTGGCGGTATCCGGCGGATGGCGTCCGCGACCGCGGCCTGGGCCGCCGCCAGCTGTTCCCGGCTGAGCCTGCGCGCCACGGCTTCCAGGTTCTGCTGGGCTGACGGATGGCCCTGGAGCGCGGCCAGCGTCCACCACTGGTAGACCTCCGCCAACGGCGGCTCGCCGGCAACGCCGTTATAGAGGAGGGCGCCCAGGTTGAACTGGGCCTTGGGGTGGCCGCGCCCGGCCGCCATCCGGAAACACTGCAGGGCCGCCGCCTCATTCCGCGCGACGCCCGTGCCATTCAGGTACATGAGGCCCAGATTGACCCTGGCGTCCTCGTTGCCGAGCTCGGCCGCGCGGCGGTACCACTCTGCCGCCAGCGCCTCATTGCGCTCCACGCCGTCACCCGCGTCGTACATCAGGCCAAGGTGCAACTGGGCGTCGGGGTGCCCCTGGTCGGCGGCCAGCCGGTACCAGCGGGCGGCCTCGGACGGATTCCGCCCGTCACCCTCCATGTTGTCGTGGCGGAGCGCCAGTTCGTACTGGGCCTGCGCGTCGCCGCCACTGGCGGCCTTGAGCAGTTCATCCATGCTCGCATTGTAGGAGCGGCTTCCGCC
>CAZTGY010000225.1:0-5229 GCA_964613445.1 uncultured Chromatiaceae bacterium
CCGAGGCGGGCCGCCCCGGCGCCGTGACTATCGCCACCAACATGGCGGGCCGCGGCACCGACATCGTCCTCGGCGGCAACCTGGAGGCTGAGCTTGCCCAGCTCGGCCCCGAGGCCACCGATGCCGAGCGCCAGGCCCACCGGGCGGAGTGGCAGCAGCGCCACGACCAGGTCATCGCCGCCGGCGGCCTGCGCATTATCGGCACGGAGCGCCACGAATCCCGCCGCATCGACAACCAGCTGCGCGGCCGGTCCGGCCGCCAGGGCGACCCCGGGTCCAGCCGCTTCTACCTGTCGATCGAAGACAACCTGATGCGGATCTTCGGCGACCCCGAGCGCACCAAGAACATGCTCCGGCGCGTCGGCATGCGGGACGGGGAGGCCATCGAGAGCAACATGCTCACCGGCCAGATCGAGCGCGCCCAGCGCAAGGTCGAGGCCCACAACTTCGACGCCCGCAAGTCATTGCTGGAATACGACGACGTGGCCAACGACCAGCGCCGCCTCATCTACCAGCAGCGCAACAACCTGATGCAGGTCGACGACATCTCCGAATCCCTCGCCGAGATCCGGACGGAGGTGGTGAACGGCGTGATCAGCGAGTTCGTTCCTCCCGACAGCGTGGAGGAGCAGTGGGACGTCGCCGGGCTGACCGCCGCCCTGCAGACGGAGTTCGGCGCCACGCTGGACGTCAAGCGCCTGCTGGACGAAGAGGCCGGCCTGGACGAGGTTGGCCTGCGCGCCCGGATCCTCGCCGCCGTCGAGGACACCTACCTGAAGAAGTTCGAGGCCGTCGAGCCGGCCCAGTTGCGCGTCCTGGAGAAGCAGCTGATGCTGCAGCAGGTGGACCTGCACTGGAAGGAACACCTGGCCGCCATGGACTACCTGCGCCAGGGCATCCACCTGCGCGGCTACGCGCAGAAGAATCCCAAGCAGGAGTACAAGCGCGAGGCCTTCGAGATGTTCGGCGCCATGCTGGACCAGGTCAAGCGCGACGTCGTTACCTTCCTCGCCAAGGCCCGCGTCCGCAGTCCCGAGGAGATTGCGGCCGAGGAGGAACGGCGCCGGATGTCGGAGCACCTGCAGTTCCTGCACGACGACGCCCCCTCGCCGATGGCTCCCGAGGGCGAGGAGCCGGAGCGGGAAGCCGTGCCCGCCACGGGCGGCCAGCGGCCGCTCGTCGCCCGGCCCGCGAGGCCGGCGGCCGCGAGCCCTGCCGCGACGACGCCGGTGGTGCGCGGCGAGAAGAAGGTGGGCCGGAACGAGCCGTGTCCCTGCGGTTCCGGCAAGAAGTACAAGCAGTGCCACGGCCGCCTGGACTGATCCACGTCGCCGCGGGCATCCTCCGGGACGCCCGCGGCCGCATACTGATCGCCCAGCGCCCGCCCGGCGGCCACGTCGGGGGCTTCTGGGAATTCCCCGGCGGCAAGCTGCAGCCCGGCGAGTCGCCGGCCGAAGCGCTGGCCCGGGAGCTTCACGAGGAAATCGGCGTGCGCGTCGAAGCGGCGACGCCGTTCATGGCCTACCGGCACGACTACCCGGAACGCAGCGTCGAACTGCACGTGTTCCTGGTGGAGCGCTACCCGGGCGAGCCGCGCGGGGTCGAAGGGCAGCCCCTGCGCTGGATCGCGGTGGAGGATTTTCCCTCGGCCGGCCTGCTCGACGCCGACCTGCCGATCGCCGCGGCCCTCAGCAGATAGTCAGGCGGAAGCGCACGTCCTTGTTGACCTGCGTGGGACGCAGCAGGGCATCGGGCCGCTGCATGAAGCGGATCGTGAAGCGGTGATGGCTGCCGCTGATCTCGGGGTAGATGTCGAGGCCCGGTTGCAGCGAGACGCGGAGCAGGCCGGCGGAGCCTTCGCCCAGCATGCCGTGCTGGAAGCTGCCGTTCGTCGCCACCTGATCGGAGTTGTGTCCACTTTCGCGGAGCAGCCAGAGCAGCTCGGCGATGCTGTCGCAGAGTGGCCGCAGGTTCTTCATCCAGCTCTCGATGTCGGCCACGCGCTGCTCGTAGGCATGGCTCAGCCAGTGGCTGTAGTCCGGCAGGTCGAACTCGCAGGTGCCGCCCGGGATGGCGCTGCGATGCTTGATGGCCGCCAGGAACTCGCTGTCGCGGATCAGCTGGAGGAACTGGGGCCCCACCGCGAACAGCCGCTGCCGGAGGTCCTGCAGGTTGCGCAGCACGCGCTTCAGGCGGGCCTCGTCGATGCCGGCCATGTTCTGGTACCGGTCATACACGGCGATCTGGCGTTCGAGTTCCTTCAGCACGTCGCCGCGGACATCGCCCCGCCCGAGGATCGCAACGATGTCGAGCATGCTGGTGACGGCGGCGCGGCTGCCCCACTCGGAGGTCTGCTCGAGGTTGAAGCAGAACTGCTGGTACAGGAATTCGAGGCGCAGGAAGGTCCGCATCCGTTCGCTCAGGGGCTGCTCGTAGAGCCCCGTGGCGTTGGACGCTGCAACCTGGGTGAACAAGTCTGCAGTTGGAATGCTAACCATGAATGGCTGGTTTCGAGCCGGAGCCCTTGTTTTCCCGGCATTCTGCGCCTCCCTCGCGGCGAGGGCAACAGCGCCGTATGCGCAGGTCATCAAGTTCGCGGCCGGTCACCCGGCACCATTCACGCCCCCCTTGCCTGTGTACGGCGATCCTGAGCCGGCAGCCGATTGCAGATAGGACTCATGAAGCTCCCGCACCCGGTGGCGGAGATCTTCGAGTGTGCCGGCATTGGCCAGCACGTCGTCCGCGCCGGCAAGGCGGGCCTGCCTGTCCAGCTGGGCGGCCAGGATGCGTCCGGCCGACGCCGCGGATTCCCCGTCCCGGACCATGAGTCGCTCGCGCTGAACGGACTCTGAACAGTCCACCACCAGCACCCGGTCCACGCGGCTGTCCAGTCCCGACTCGAGCAGCAGCGGAATGACGAGCAACTGGTAGGGGCCGCCGCTGGTCGCGCACAGCGCCTCCATGCGCTCGAGGATGCGGGGATGCAGGATGGACTCGAGTGCCCCGCGCTTCCCCGGGTCAGCGAAGGCCACGGACCGGAGCCGCCGGCGGTCGAGGGTGCCGTCCGGCAGGAGCAGGTCCGGCCCGAAGGCGGCGACGACGGCGCGGAGGCCTGGAGTGCCGGGCGCGACGACCTCCCGGGCGATCACGTCGGTGTCGATCACCGGCACGCCCAGGTCCGCGAACAGGCCCGCCACCGTGCTCTTGCCGCTCGCGATGCCGCCGGTGAGTCCCACCCGCCAGGTCGGCCAGTCGCGCGTCGGGGAGCGGGTGGGGCCCGTGCGTGGCGTGGCCACCCGCGGCACCTAGGGGAAGACCCGGAGCAAGGGCACCGCCGTCAGCAGCGGTTCGCCCCAGGCGAGGGCGACGAAGCCGGCTGCCGCCAGGTAGGGCCCGAACGGGATCGGTTCCCGGCGGGCGTGCCGCCCCAGGGCGATCAGCGCGATGCCGGTGACCGCGCCGGTCAGCGCCGACAGCAGCAGGATCGGCAGGAACATCTGGTAGCCCAGCCAGGCGAGCAGCGCGGCGAACAGCTTGAAGTCGCCGTAGCCCATGCCTTCCTTGCCCGTCACGAGCCGGAAGCCCTGGTAGACCAGCCACAGGCTCAGGTAGCCGGCCATGGCGCCGATCACGGCATCCGCCAGCCCGGGGGCGAAGGGGCTCGTGTCCGGGTGGGGTCCTGCCAGGAGGTGGAACAGGAGGCCGCCCCAGAGGAGCGGCACCGTGATGCTGTCGGGGAGCAACTGGTGGTCCAGGTCGATCATCGTCAGTGCGATCAGCGACCAGGTCAGCAGCAGCGCGCCCAGCGCGTCCGGCGTGTAGCCGAACTGCCAGACCAGGAAACCGGAGGCGACTCCGGTAACCGCCTCCACGATGGGGTAGCGGGCGGAGATGGAGGCCCCGCAGGCGGCGCAGCGGCCCCGGAGCCAGAGCCAGCCCAGCACGGGAACGTTGTGCCGGGCCTTGATGGGGGTCTTGCAGGACGGGCAGGCCGAGCGGGGCCGGACCAGGTCGAAAGGCTCCGCGGCGACGGGTGCCGAGCCGCCGGCGGGCACGAGGAGCGCCTCGGATTCCCGGCGCCAGGCCCGTTCCATCATGACGGGCAGCCGGTAGATGACCACGTTGAGAAAGCTGCCGACGAGCAGCCCCAGCAGGGTTGCAAGGCTGACCAGCAGGAACGGTGCGGACTGGAGCACCGCCGTGTCGATCAGATGACCGCGCCCATCTTGAAGATCGGCAGGTACATGGCGATCACGAGGCCGCCGACCAGCACGCCGAGGATGGCCATGATGAGCGGCTCGAGCAGGCTGCTCATGCTGTCCACGGCGTTGTCCACGTCGGCCTCGTAGAAGTCGGCCACCTTGGCGGACATCTCGTCGAGGGAGCCGGACTCCTCGCCGACGGCGATCATCTGGATGACCATGTTCGGGAAGATGCCGGTGTTCTCCATGGCGCGCTGCAGGCGCTGGCCCGTGGACACCTCGTCGCGCATCGCGAGCACGGCCTTCTCGTACACCACGTTGCCGGTGGCGCCGGCCACGGACTGAAGGGCCTCGACCAGCGGCACGCCGGCGCTGAACATGGTGGAGAGCGTCCGGGCGAAGCGGGCCACGGCCGCCTTCTCCAGGATGTTGCCGATGATCGGCATCTTCAGGAGCAGGCGGTCTTCATACTCGCGCAGCTTGTGGGACCGCTTGCGCGTGTAGATGTAGAAGGCGATGCCGCCGCCGACGACGATGCCGAGCAGCCAGCCCTTGGTCTGCACGAAGTAGGACAGGTCGATGACGAAGCGGGTGAAGGCCGGCAGTTCGGCGCCGAAGCCCTTGAACAACGACTCGAACTGGGGAATCACGAAGATCAGCAGGATCATCGTGACGATCACGGCGACGACCATCACCGCGGCAGGATAGAACAGCGCCTTCTTGATCTTCTTCTTGATGGCCTCCGTCTTCTCCTTGTAGGTCGCGACCTTGTCCAGGAGGGTGTCCAGCGCACCGGCCTGCTCGCCGGCCGTCACCAGGTTGATGTACAGGTCGTCGAAGTAGAGCGGGTGCCGGGCCAGGGCCTCGGCGAGCGCGGTGCCGGATTCCAGGTCCTGCTTCATGCCGAGGATCAGCTTCTGCATGGCCGGGTTGTCGTGGCCCATGCCGACGATCTCGAAGGCCTGCACCAGCGGGATGCCCGCGGTGAGCATCGTGGCGAGCTGCCGGCTGAAGATCGCGATGTCGT
>CAZTGY010000226.1:0-4392 GCA_964613445.1 uncultured Chromatiaceae bacterium
GATCGTGATCGCGCCACCGTCCAGCGCCACCCCGGCGAAGAGGCCGCGGCTCCTGGCGTAGGTGTAGATTTCCGCCTTGAACTCGCCATCGGTCATCGCCACCGCGGTGCGGCCCACGGGGCCGGCCGAGGCGGAAGCGCTGCCGCCGAGCGTGAACTTGCCGCGGGCGATGTTGTCGACGCCCTGCCGGGTCTTGAACACCAGGACCAGGTCCGCGCCCTGGGCGCCGGCCTGGAAGCCGATCCCTAAGTTGGTCAACGTGATGAATGACGGATTGCTCCAGGCCCCGTCGGACTGCCGGACCAGCAGCACGCCCTTGCCGTAGCTGCCACCAATGATGAAGCAGCCCTTCAGCACGTTCGGCAGCACGGCGACCGCGTAGGCGCTGTTCAGCAGGTTGGGCGGGATGGCCTGCTCGGGGATGTCCTTCAGGTCCTGCAGCACCCAGGTGGCCTGCTGGACCCGGCGGTCCAGGTCGTCGGCCGCCCGGGCGTCGAGGGGGGCCACCAGGGTCGCGGCCACGGCCAGCAACGCGACGACGAGGGAGTGAATGTGTTTCATGGTTTCCTCCTTGAACTGGATGAATCAGGGCCCGTTCCGTCGGGACCCCTGTCTTGGGCGTTAATTTACAGTAAATCAGCGCCTTATGTAAACGTTCTGCGGGCCTCTGTAGATCCGGTCGAACTCCGCCGGGCTCGACGAGTTCACCTTCAGGTCGCGGATCAGGCCGTCCGCCAGGTCGTAGATCCAGCCGTGCACGGTGACCTCCTGGCCCCGGGCCCAGGCGTCCTGGATCACCGTGGTCTGGCACACGTTCGCCACCTGCTCCAGCACGTTCAGCTCGCAGAGCCGGTTCACCTGGTCGGTGACCGAGCCCGCCCGGTCGAGGGTCGCGCGGTGCTTCTGCGCCACGTCCTGCACGTGGCGCAGCCAGTTGTCCACGAGCCCCATCCGTTCGTCCTGGTAGGCGGCCCGCACGCCGCCGCAGCCGTAGTGGCCGCAGACGATGACGTGCCGGATCTTCAGGACGTCCACCGCGAACTGCAGCACCGACAGGCAGTTCAGGTCCGCGTGCACGACCACGTTGGCCACGTTCCGGTGGACGAACACCTCGCCGGGCAGGAGCCCGACGATCTGGTTGGCCGGCACGCGGCTGTCGGAGCAGCCGATCCACAGGTACTCGGGACCCTGCTGGGCCGCGAGCTTGGGGAAGAAGTCCGGGTCCTGCTGGCGGATCCGGTCTGCCCACGCCCGATTGTTGTCGAGGAGGCGCTTCAGGGAGTTCATGGCGGAAAGCTTGCCGGATGGGTCGCGCGTTTGCCAGCGGGCGCCAGGGTTGCGTCCGGGTGACCGGCCTCCGTACCATCCCGGCCGATGCGGATTCCTGCTCTGGCGCCGGCGCTCCTCGTGATCCTGGTCATGGGGGCGCCACGTGCCGGCGCGGGGCCGTGGATCGATCCCGGGGACACGGGCCTGCGCCACGACATCCAGTTGCTGGCCGATGCCGGGGTCCTCAAGGGGCCCGTCACCCAGTGGCCCCTGTCCTGGGGCGACATCCTGGCGGTCGGCGCCGCGCGGCCGGACGACCTGTCGCCGGCCGAGGCCGGCGCCCTGGCCCGCCTGGTGCGGCTGGCCCGCTCGGAGCGGGTGGTGGGCGAGTGGCGCCCCAGTGCCCGGGTGAGCGGCGGCACCGAGGCGCGCGCGCTGCGCGATTTCGAGGCGACGCCACGGGAGGCCGCCGAGGTCGAACTGGGCGTCGAGTGGACCGGCGCCCGCACGGCACTCCGGCTGCAGGGCCAGTTCGCGAGTGATCCCGAGGATGACCGCGAGTGGCGCGCGGATGGCAGCTATGCCGGCCTCGCCCTCGGCAACTGGATGATTGCTGCGGCGATGACCGATCGCTGGTGGGGTCCCGGCTGGCAGAGCAGCATGATCCTGTCGAACAATGCCCGGCCGATTCCGGCCTTCACGATCGACCGCAACTCCACCGCGCCCTTCGAGTCGAAATGGCTGCGCTGGATCGGCCACTGGGACCTGGTGGGCCTCTGGGGATTCCTGGAGGACGGCCGCGACATCCCCAATGCGCGGTTCTTCGGCCTGCGGGCCACTGCGCGTCCGGCCAGCTTCCTGGAGATCGGGCTCTCACGGACCGCCATGTGGTGCGGCAGTGGCCGCCCCTGCGGCTTCGACACCTTCGTCGACCTGCTGGTCGGCCGCGACAACGGCGGTGAAAACGTGAACCCGGAGGACGAACCGGGCAACCAGCTGGGAGGTTACGACATCCGCCTGAGCGGAGCGGGCCTGGGAGTGCCGGTGGCCGTCTACACCCAGCGCATCGGCGAGGACGAGCAGAACTTGCTGCCCTCGTTGTTCCTTACCCAGTTCGGCATCGAGACCTGGGCCCAGGCGGGCGACCTCGGCAGCCTGCGGGTTTACCTGGAAGTGGCCGATACCCTCTGCGGCGGCAACATCACCGGGCAGGGCACGCCCAACTGCGCCTACAACCACCCGATCTACTCGACGGGCATGCGCTATCGCGGCCGGGCCATCGGCCACACGGCCGACAATGACGCGGAGATCTGGTCGCTGGGCGTGCTGCTCAACGATGCGGACGACCACAGCTGGGCCCTGACCCTCACCGCCGGCGACCTGAACCGGGAGGGCGAGCCGGATCCGGCCAACACCCTGACGCCGGTGAAGCAGGACTACCTGGGCGCGTCGCTCATCCACACCCGCAGCCTGCCGGTCGGCACGCTGCGCGCCGGCCTCGGCTTCGAGTCGCGGGACACCCCGTCGACCGGCGCCACGGACGATGACTGGCGGCTGTTCCTGGAGTGGCGGCAGCGCTGGTGAGGCCGGGCTGGTCCTTCAGCGCGGGTTCAGTGCCGAAGGGTAAACAGTGAGCTCGCCATTGCCACCACGGCACCGACCCTCGACAATGCCAGCCATGCCTCTCGTTCCCCGTCGCCTCGCCGCCGGCGCCTGCCTGGCCTTGCTGGCAGCACTGTCGGCCCCCATGCCGGAATCCCGGGCCAGTGATGCGGTGGCGCGGGAGGGGATTTCCCAGGATGCGGCGGTGGCCCTGGTCCGCCAGCAGACCGACGGCAAGGTGGTGCGCGTGGACCGCAAGGTAGAGGGGAGCCTGGTCGTGTATCGCGTCCGTGTGCTGTCCCCCGATGGCCGCCTGCGCGAATACCGGGTGGACGCCGCCACCGGCGCGCTCCTTTGAGCCTCCCCGGTACGAGGTGACCGCATGCGCCTGCTCATCGTTGAAGACGACACCGCGCTCCGGCAGTCCCTGGCGGGCAGCCTCCGCGCGGCCGGTTTCGCCGTGGACGAGGCCGCCACGGCCGCGGAGGCCGAGTACTTCGCCTCCGAGTTCGCCGTGCAGCTGGGCATCGTCGACCTCGGGCTCCCGGACCGCTCCGGGGTCGAGCTGATCACGCGACTGCGGTCCAGCGGCGCCGAATTCCCGATCCTGATACTGACGGCCCGCGAGCACTGGCAGGACAAGGTCAACGGCCTCAACGCGGGCGGCGACGACTACGTCGTGAAGCCCTTCAACCTGGACGAGCTCAAGGCGCGGATAAACGCGCTGCTGCGGCGGACGGCGGGCCAGGCACAGCCGATCCTGCGCGCGGGGCCGCTGGAGATGAATACCCACGCCCGGGAAGTGCGGGTGCAGGGCCGTGTCGTGGCGCTCACCGCCTACGAGTACCGCCTCCTCGAGATGCTCGTGATGCGCGCGGGACGGGTCGTCAGCAAGCAGGAGCTCACCGACCAGCTCTATGACCAGGACTTCGAGCGCGACAGCAACGTCGTCGAGGTCCTGCTGACGCGCCTGCGCAAGAAGCTGGATCCCGACCGCTCGCTCGGCCTGATCGACACGGTGCGGGGCCAGGGTTACCGGATGCCGCGTCCGCCGGACGGCGACTGAGGCAGGGCCGGATGGCTGGCCGGCCGGGCTCCCTCAGCACGCGGCTCCTCGTCATCACCGCCGTGATGCTGGTGGCCACCTTCGGTGGCACGATCGTCGTCCTCGACATCGTGTTCCGGCGCAGCGCCGAGCAGGCCCTGGCCGACCAGCTGGAGACCCAGGTATCCGCGCTGATCGGCGCCGTCGAGCCCGACGACGCGGGCAACCTGACGATTCCCGACCGGCTGCTCGAGCCGCGCCTCGCCAATCCCGGCTCGGGGCTGTACGCCGAGATCCTCGATGCCGCCGGCCTGCCGTTGTGGCGCTCGCCGTCGGCGGTGGGCCTGGACCTGGCCACCGGCGCCACCCTGAACGCCGGCCAGCGCATCCTCACGCGCCGCAGGCTGGCGGACGGCACGCGGGCGCTGCTCCTTGGCGTGGCGATCAACTGGGAACTGGGGCCCGCCGCCACGCCG
>CAZTGY010000226.1:4402-5212 GCA_964613445.1 uncultured Chromatiaceae bacterium
CCACGCCGGCGTTCCAGGTGTTCACTGCCGCCGACCTCGCGGCATCCGAGCGGCAGCTGGACCAGTTCCGCCGGCAGCTGCTCGGGTGGTTCTCCGCCGTCATGTTCGTGCTCCTCGTCGCGCTCTGGCTCGCCATCCGCTTCGGCCTCCAGCCGCTGCGGCGGATGTCCAGCGAGATCGCGGAGATCGAGAAGGGCGGTCGCGAGGCACTCAGCGAGGAGTACCCCCGGGAACTGGAGGGCGTCGGGCGCGGGTTCAACACGCTGCTGCGCTCGGAGCGCCAGCGCATGGAGCGCTACCGGACCACGATGGATGACCTCGCGCACAGCCTGAAGACGCCGCTGGCGGTGGTGCGGAACGAAGTGCGTGCCAGCCTGCCTGATCGCGTCGCGCTCCAGGCGCAGGTGGAGCGCATGCAGAGCGTGATCGACTACCAGCTGAAGCGGGCGGCGGCCTCGGGCCCCCGGAGCCTCGCCGCCCGGCCCGTTGCGCTCCAGCCGGTGCTGGCGGAACTGGTGGCCAGCCTGCGCAAGATCCACCGCGACCGGGACGTGGCCTGCGACCTTCAGGTGCCGGAGGGCGCCAGCTACCCGGCCGAGCAGGGCGACCTGTACGAGATCCTCGGCAACCTGCTCGACAACGCCTGGAAGTGGTGCCGCAGCCGGGTCGTCGTGACGGTGACGTCAGGCGACGGCTTGTCGGTGACCGTCGCCGACGACGGCCCGGGGATTCCCGACGACCAGACGGAGGCCGTGCTGGACCGGGGCATCCGGGCCGACCAGCGGGGCGACGTGCCGGGGCAGGGCATCG
>CAZTGY010000227.1:0-5183 GCA_964613445.1 uncultured Chromatiaceae bacterium
CCGGCAGCCGGACCTGACGGTGCTGGCCGACGACGTGCACAAGCCCCACAACGTCGCGGCGCTCCTGCGCACCTGCGACGCGGTCGGCGTGTTCGAGATCCACGCGGTGGGCCCGCGCAGCAGCTTCAAGCGGCCGCGCGGGATCTCCGGCGGAACCGCGCCCCGGGTCGGCGTGCAGGCCTGGCGGCAGCTGGCGCCCGCGATTGGGTCATTGAAAAGCAATGGTTTTCAGATAATTGCGGCACATTTGTCACCCACGGCTGATGATTACCGGACCGTGGACTACACGCGTCCCACCGCCCTGCTGCTGGGCTCGGAGCTCCGCGGCGTGTCGCACGAGGCCGCGGCACTGGCGGATCGCCACGCGATCCTGCCCATGCGGGGCCTGGCGGCGTCGCTGAACGTATCGGTGGCCGCGGCACTGTTCCTCTACGAGGCGGCCCGGCAGCGCGAGGCCGCCGGCCTGTACGCCGACTGCCGCCTCGGTCGGGAGCTCTTCGAGAGAACGCTCTTCGAGTGGTGTCACCCGGCTATCGCGGCCCGCTGCCGGGCCCGGGGCAAACCCTACCCCGCGCTGACGCCCGACGGCGACCTTGCGGCAAATCCCTTCTAGGCGCCGGGAAGGCCCGACCCGGGAATGAAGCGCGCGCCGTAGCGCAGGCGCAGGGTCTTCACCTTCCCGTACCAGGGAATGCTGACGATGTAGAGGTTGTCGTGCTCACCGTCGGCCATGGCCGGCACTTTCTTGCTGCCCTGGAATTCCGGGATCAGCACCGGAATGATGGCAGGCTCGGCAACGACCAGCACTATCTTGCCCTTGTACTCCTTGAGGATACGCCGGGCGAGAGCGTCGGTATTGCGGGTGTCGACATCCTGAACCGGCAGGTTCAGGCGTCGGGCGAGCGGGCCTGCCGTTTCCCGTGACACGCGATCGGGCGCGACCAGGATGGCATCCAGTCCCTGCACGACGTCCACTTCGCCAAGCACCCGCGACAGTTCCTCGGCACGAATGGCGCCAGAGGCGCTCAGGCCCGGCTCACCGCCAAGTCCAGGCGCAGCATCGGCATGCCGCACGAAAATCACAGTCGTAGTGGCCTGGGACTCGAAGAAAAACGCGAGGCCCAGCGCAAGGACCATGAAGGCCACCACCGCCCCTGCCCGGCGCTGGCGCCGCCGCCGACGTCTGGGATCCATCGCCAAGGTGCTTACCCTTCCTGCAGCCTAGCGGACGGGGGCGGCGCGAAACTCGGCATCGCTGATCTCACGGACCTGGGCCGCCCGGAGGCTGACCCAGGCGCCGGTGGCCGGGTCACGGAACTCGACCACGCCCCGCTCTTCCCGCGTCAGGTTGTCGGTGTACCAGACACGGCCCGTCGCATCGTCCGTCACGGCGTAGTAGCTGCCCAGGCCCATGACGTGAGGCATCGAGCAACCGGACAGGCCACCAGCCGCCAGCAGCGGCGCGCTGCAGAGCAGGCTGGCCAGCAGCCGGGCCGGGACAAGGCGGGGGGAAGGCTTCACAGGTTCAGACTCCTCTGGGGGCACGGGCGGCAAGGCTGGCGGAGAGGGAGGGATTCGAACCCCCGGAACCTTGCGGTTCAACGGTTTTCAAGACCGCCGCATTCGACCGCTCTGCCACCTCTCCGATGGAAGGGGCGGATTGTCACCACCCGGACCGGCACATTCAAGCGCCGCAGGGCGTCAAGCAGGAACTTCGGGCGGGGGCCCAAGTCTGATACGGTGCTCGTTCCAGGCCACATAGCAGGAGACTTCGCATGGCAGCAGACCGTGATTACCGCGTCGTACCGGCAACACCCATGGGCTCGCCCGGCACCCTCGCCGGCGCCCCCGACCTCACGGCCAGCAAGGTGTTGCGCAACACCTATCTCCTGCTCTCCGCCACCCTGCTCTTCAGCGCGGCCACGGCCGGCCTCGCCATGGCGCTCGGCATGCCGTACCTGGGACCCGTCGTTACGCTCGTGGGCTACTTCGGCCTGCTGTTCCTGACGTATCGCCTCAAGAACTCGGCGGCCGGCATCCTCGCGGTCTTCGGGCTTACGGGCTTCATGGGCCTGACGCTCGGGCCGATGCTCAGCGCCTACCTCCGGAACGTGCCGAATGGCGGCGAACTGGTCATGACCAGCCTCGGCATCACCGGCCTGCTCTTTGCCGGCCTCAGCGCGTACGCCATCCGGTCGCGCCGTGACATGAGCGGCCTGGGCAGCTTCCTGATGGTCGGGCTCTTCGGCCTGCTCGGCGTCATCGTCGTGGGGCTTTTCGTGGACCTCTCCGCCTTCCAGATGGCGATCTCCTCGGCGGTGGTGCTGCTGATGACGGGCTGCATCCTCTACGAGACCAGCGCGATCATCCACGGCGGGCAGACCAACTACATCCTGGCGACGGTCAGCCTGTACGTCAGCATCTACAACATTCTCGTGAACCTGCTCGCCCTGCTGGGCATGGGCGGCGACGACTGACACGGGCAAACGCAGCCTGACGACCGGAGAAGGCGCCCCGTGGGGCGCCTTCTTTTTTCTAGCGGCGCAGCCCCGTCGCGGCCGCGACGAAGGCCCACTGGTCCGCATACTCGTTCACCGTCTTCGAGAGGGAGGCACCCGCACCGTGCCCGCTGCGGGTCTCGACCCGGATGAGGGCCGGCCGCGCGCAGTCCGGCGCCGCCTGCTGGGCGGCCTGCAGCGCCGCCGCGTACTTGTAGCTGTGCCAGGCCACCACCCGGTCGTCGTTGGCATCCGCCTGGACCAGCACCGCCGGGTAGCACGTTCCGGAACGGAGGTTGTGGTACGGCGAGTACGCGCGCAGGACTTTGAACTCCGCCGGGTTCTCGCTCAGCCCGTAATCGCTGGACCACTTCCGGGCGTTCAGGCTGGCCGTCTGGTACCGGAGCATGTCCATCACGCCGACGGCGGGGACGGCCGCCGCGAAGAGCCCGGGCCGCTGGTTGAGCACGGCGCCCACCAGCAAGCCGCCGTTGCTGCCACCCCAGATGGCCAGGTGCTCCGGTGAGGTGAAGCCGTTGGCGACCAGCCACTCGGCGGCGGCGATGAAATCGTCGAAGACGTTCTGCTTCAGGAGCTTCGTACCGGCCAGGTGCCAGGCCTCGCCATACTCACCCCCGCCGCGCAGGTTGGCCTGGGCATAGATGCCACCCGCCTCGATCCAGGCCATGCGCGACGCGGAATAGGCGGGGAGCAACGCCACGTTGAAGCCACCGTAGCCGTAGAGCACCGTCGGCGTCCTGCCGTCCAGGGGCACGTCGCGCCGGCGAACGATCGTCATGGGCACCCGGGTGCCGTCGCGGCTCGGGTAGAAGACCTGCTCGGTGAGGAACCGGCCGGGATCCGGCGCGTTGGGCGCGGGACCGACGGCCGTCAGGGCCGCCGACCGCACGTCGAGGCGGTAGACGCGCCGGGGAACCGTGAAGTCGGTGTAGGTCAGGAAGCCCTCGGGATCGGCCGGCACGCCCTTCAGGCCCGCGACCGACCCGTTGCCCGGCAGCCGGACGTCCACCACGGAAGTGCCATCCAGGGCAAAGACCCGCAGACGGGCCCGGACCTCCCGGATGTACTGCAGCACCAGCCGGCCGCCGATCAGTGCCGCCGCCTCGATGGGATCGGCCGCCTCGGGTACCACCTCGCGCCACTCGCTGGCGTCGGGAGTGGCAAGGTCGACGGCAATCACGCGTCCCCGGGGCGCGTTCAGCGTCGTGAGGAAATAGAAGGTGTCGCCGTCCGCACCGAGGAACTCGTAGCGGGCATCCCAGGCATCGAGGAGCTTCACGACCGTCGACCGGGCGCCATTCCCGCCAAGCCGCTGGTAGTAGACCCCGTTGGTGAGATACCCGTCTTCGATGTTGAGCACGAGGAAACGCCCGTCGGGCGTCGCGGTGGCGTAGGGATCCCGCGTCGGGTGGTCTGTAATGGCATACACCAGCGGGTCATCCGCCTGGGGCGTGCCGGGCACGTGAAAATACACGGCCACCTGCCGGCCGTCGTCATGGCCGCCGTCGCCGTCGGCCGGGTAGCGGCTGTAGTAGAAGCCGCGCCCGTCCCGGGACCAGCTCGCGGAGGTGAACTTGGTGCCGGCCAGGGTCTCCGGCGTGTCCGTTCCCGTGGCGACGTCCCGGACGTGCCAGGTCGTCCAGTCGCTGCCGCCGTCGGAGAGCGCGAACGCCAGGCGGCCTCCGTCAGGACTCAGCCTGAAATCCGCGATGGACACCGTGCCATCGGCACGGACGGCGGCAGGATCGACCAGCACCCTGCCCGCCTGGCCGGGGTCACTGGTCACGCGGAGCGCGTCCTGCTCGGCCCCACCCGGGTTCCACGGGTACACGTAGACGCCGCTCTCCCGCTCGGGAACGCCCCGGCGCTCGTAGTCCAGCAGCGAGCGCAGGCGGATGGCGAACTGCTGCCGGCCGGGCAATTCCGCGATGTGGCGTTCGGTCAGTTCACTCTGGGCCGCGATCCAGCCGCGGGTCTCGGGTGAGTGCATGTCCTCGAGCCAGCGCCAGGGATCCGGTACCGGCGTGCCGTGATAGACGTCCGAGACAGCGCCCCCCGGTGCAGGCGGGTAGCCTGGAAGGCTGGCGGTCCGGGACGCGCCGGTGGCAACGAACCCGGCAATCAGGGCGACGATCACGGCCCAGGCGCCGAGACCCGCCACACCGGCAGCGGGCAGCGCCGGGTCAGACGCCCCTAGCCGGGGCGCGCCGGCAGGCACTCGAGGCCGCCCATGTAGGGCGCCAGGACGGCTGGCACGGTGATCGTGCCGTCCGCGTTCTGGTAGTTCTCCATCACCGCAATCAGCGCGCGGCCCGCCGCCACGCCCGAACCGTTGAGCGTATGGACCAGCTCCGGCTTGCCGGTGGCCGGATTGCGCCAGCGAGCGACCATCCGGCGCGCCTGGAAGTCGGTGCAGTTGCTGCAGGAGGAAATCTCGCGGTAGCGCTGCTGGCCCGGCAGCCACACCTCCAGGTCGTAGGTGCGCGCCGACGCGAAGCCCGTGTCGCCGGCGCACAGGGCCATCACCCGGTACGGCAGCCCGAGCTTCTGCAGCACCGTCTCCGCATGGCCCGTCAGCGTCTCCAGTGCTGCCGCGGAGTCCTCGGGCCGGACGATATGCACCAGTTCCACCTTCTCGAACTGGTGCTGGCGGAGCATGCCCCG
>CAZTGY010000228.1:0-5148 GCA_964613445.1 uncultured Chromatiaceae bacterium
ACGCCGTAGACGACGGTGGCATCCACGTCCTTGCCGCCGGGAGCCGAGATGATCACCTTCTTCGCGCCCCCCTGCAGGTGCGCGGAGGCCTTTTCCTTGCTCGTGAAGAGGCCGGTGCACTCGAGCACCACGTCGACGCCCAGTTCACCCCACGGAAGCTCGGCCGGATTGCGCTTGGCAAGCACCCGGATCCGGTCGCCGTTCACGACCATGGCATCCCCGTCGACCGCCACGGTGCCGGGGAACTTCCCGTGGGCCGTGTCGTGCCGCGTGAGGTGCGCGTTGGTCTTCGCATCCCCGAGGTCGTTGATGGCGACGATGGAGATCTCGCCGTTCCGCTTGCCCTCATAAAGGGCGCGGAGAACATTCCGGCCGATGCGGCCGTAACCATTGATTGCAACTTTGACAGGCATCCGAACGACTCCTCAGGCTCAAGCTACGCGCCGAGCAATTCCAGCGCTTCCTTCGTTATGCGCTCCGGCGTGAAGCCGAAGTGCTGAAACAGGTCCTTGGCAGGGGCCGACTTGCCGAAGGCGTCGAGCCCGACGATACGCCCCGCCGGGCCCACCCATCGGTGCCAGGTCTCGGTGACGCCGGCCTCGATGGCGATGCGGCGCATCACCGCCGCCGGCAGCACGGCTTCGCGCCACGCGGCATCCTGGGCGGCAAACAGCGTCGGGCAGGGCATGGAAACCACCCGGACCCCGTGGCCCTTCGCGGCGAGCGCGTCGGCAGCGGCGACGGCAAGCGCCACTTCCGAGCCGGTGGCGATCAGGATCAGGTCCACTCTGTCCGCATCCCGCAGCACATACCCCCCCCGGCGGATGGCGGCGATCTGGCCGGACTGGCGGGGCTGGGCGGGAAGCGCCTGGCGCGTCAGCACGAGGCTGCTGGGCCCATTGGCCCGCTCGATGGCGTCCTGCCAGGCGACCGCGGTCTCAACCGCGTCGCAGGGCCGCCAGACCCGCATGTTGGGAATGAGGCGCAGGCTTGCCGTGTGTTCCACCGCCTGGTGCGTCGGGCCGTCTTCGCCGAGGCCGATCGAATCGTGGGTGAAGACGAAGATCGCGCGGACCTCCATCAGGGCGGCCATGCGCAGCGCGTTCCGCGAATAGTCCGAGAACGTGAGGAAGGTGCCGCCGAAGGGCATGTAGCCGCCGTGCAGGGCGATGCCGTTCATCGCGGCGGACATGCCGAACTCCCGGACGCCCCAGGAGATGTAATTGCCGGCCACCCGGTCGGGCGCGATCGTGACCGCCGCCTTCGTGCGGGTCAGGTTCGAGCCGGTGAGGTCGGCCGACCCGCCGAAGAGCTCAGGCAGTGCAGGGGCGAACGCATTGAGGGCGTCTTCGGAGGATTTCCTCGTGGCCTTGGCCGAGGTGTCCGTTGCAACCTTCGCGATGGCAATTTCCGCGTGTGCGGGCCAGCCCTGCGGAAGCTCGCCCGCCATGCGCCGGTTGAACTCGGCAGCCAGCTCCGGGTAGTCCCGGCCGTAGGCGGCGAACAGGTCCCGCCACTGCCGCTCCAGGCCGGCGCCGGTGGCCCGGGCATCCCAGCCGGCACGGATGTCGTCCGGGACCTCGAAGGGCGGTGCCGTCCAGCCCAGGAACTTCCGGGCAGCGGCGGCTTCGTCCGTTCCCAGCGCCTCGCCGTGCACCTTCTCGGTGCCCTGCTTGTTCGGGGCGCCCCAGCCGATGACGGTCTTGCAGCAGATGAGCGAGGGCCGGGCTGCGTCGGCCATCGCCGACTCGATGGCCTTGCCCACCGCCGCCGGGTCGTGGCCGTCCACGCCCGCGACCACGTGCCAGCCGTAGGCCCGGAACCGGGCCGCCGTGTCGTCCGTGAACCAGTTGGCGACGTGCCCGTCGATGGAGATGCCGTTGTCGTCGTAGAGGCAGATCAGCTTGCCGAGCCCGAGCGTCCCGGCGAGGGAACAGGCCTCGTGGGAGATGCCCTCCATCAGGCAGCCGTCGCCGAGGAACACCCAGGTGCGGTGGTCGACGATCGGGAAGCCGGGGCGGTTGAACTCGGCGGCCAGCAGCTTCTCGGCCAGCGCCATGCCGACCGCATTCGCCACGCCCTGGCCCAGCGGGCCGGTGGTGGTCTCGATGCCAAGGTGCAGGTCCCGCTCCGGGTGGCCGGCGGTGTGGGAGCCCAGTTGCCGGAACCGGCGGATTTCGTCGAGGGACAGGGGATAGCCGGTCAGGTTCAGCAGGGAATACAGCAGCATCGACCCGTGGCCATTCGACAGCACGAAGCGGTCCCGGTCGGGCCAGGTGGGGTTGGCGGGGTTGTGCCTGAGGAAGTCGTTCCAGAGGACTTCCGCCATGTCTGCCATGCCCATGGGCATGCCCGGGTGGCCCGATTTGGCCTGCTCGACGGCGTCCAGGGACAGGACGCGAACGGCGTTGGCCAGCTTGCGGCGCTCGGCGGCAGGACGGGACGTGCGGGCTGTGGCTGGCATGGTTCCCCCAGCGCTCCGGGACGAGTGGTGAGGAAATGCTCGAAAAAGCCCGTTGCGGGCGCGCATTGTCGCGTAACAGTGCTGTAGCCGCAACGGGCCTCGCGCCCCGCGCCTTATGTCCGTACCGCGTCCGGACCGGCTGCGGAGGCCCGCAGGCCGGGGGACCTGCGTCTATAATTCCCGCCCCGAATTCTCACAACCGGACAGTTCATGGCCAGCCGCAAGCTCTTTACCTCCGAATCCGTCTCCGAGGGCCATCCCGACAAGATGGCGGACCAGATCTCCGACGCCATCCTGGATGCCATCCTTACCCAGGCACCGGAGTCGCGGGTTGCCTGCGAGACGCTCATCAAGACGGGCTTCGTCCTGGTCTCCGGCGAGATCACCACCAATGCCTGGGTCGACCTGGAGGCCCTGGTCCGCCAGGTCGTGTGCGACATCGGCTACGACCATTCCGACAAGGGCTTCGACGGCAATTCCTGCGGCGTGCTGAACGCCATCGGCAAGCAGTCCGCGCACATCGCCCAGGGCGTGTCGCGCAAGAAGAAGCGCGAACAGGGCGCTGGCGACCAGGGAATGATGTTCGGCTACGCGGCCCGGGAAACGGACGTCCTGATGCCACTGCCCATCACCCTCGCCCACCGGCTGGTGAAGAAGCAGGCCGACGTCCGCCGCAAGGGCAAGCTCGCCTGGCTGCGGCCCGACGCCAAGAGCCAGGTCACGGTCGTGTACGAGGACGACAAGCCGGTGGGCCTCGACGCCGTCGTGCTGTCGACCCAGCACGCGCCCCACGTGAAGCAGAAGGAGATCCGCGAAGCCGTCATCGAGGAGATCCTGCGGCCCGTGATCGGCAGGAAGTGGTTCGCGTCGCTCAAGAAGGACAAGATCCACGTCAATCCCACCGGCGCCTTCGTGATCGGCGGCCCGATGGGCGACTGCGGCCTCACCGGCCGCAAGATCATCGTGGACACCTACGGCGGCATGGCCCGCCACGGTGGCGGCGCCTTCTCGGGGAAGGACCCGACCAAGGTGGACCGCTCGGCGGCCTACGCCGCCCGGTATGTCGCCAAGAACATCGTGGCCGCTGGCATCGCCGACCGCTGCGAGGTGCAGGTGTCCTACGCCATCGGCGTCGCCGAGCCGACCTCGGTGAGCGTCGAGACCTTCGGCACCAGCAGGATCGGGCCGGAACGGCTCGACCAGCTCGTGCGCCGGCACTTCGACCTCACGCCCTACGGCATCCGGGAGATGCTGGACCTCCACAGGCCGATCTACCGTCCCACCGCCGCCTACGGTCACTTCGGGCGGGAAGAACCGAACTTCACCTGGGAGCGAACCGACAAGGCGGAAGCCCTGAAGCGGGACGCCGCCCGCGGCACGCGCTGAGCCTGCCCGGACTGAACTGCACGCCACCTGCCAAATCAAGGACGCCCCGATGAGCACCAAACCAGTATTCGCCGGCAAGGACGACTTCCGCGTCGCCGACATCAATCTCGCGGCCTGGGGCCGCAAGGAGATCCTGATCGCCGAAACGGAAATGCCAGGCCTCATGGCGCTCCGCGAGGAATTCGGCAAGGCGCAGCCCCTGAAGGGCGCCCGGATTGCCGGCTGCCTGCACATGACGATCCAGACGGCGGTGCTCATCGAGACCCTGGTGAAGCTGGGTGGCGAGGTCCGCTGGTCCTCCTGCAACATCTTCTCCACCCAGGATCACGCCGCCGCAGGCGTAGCGGCCGCCGGCGTGCCGGTCTTCGCCTGGAAGGGCGAGACGGAGGAAGAGTACTGGTGGTGCGTCGAGCAGACCGTGCGCGGACCCGACGGCTGGGTGCCGAACATGATCCTGGACGACGGCGGCGACCTGACGGCCATCATGCATGACAAGTACCCGGAACTCATGAAGGACGTCCGGGGCATTTCCGAGGAGACCACCACCGGCGTGGGCCGCCTCTACGAGATGGCAACCACCGGCAGGCTGATGTGCCCGGCCATCAACGTGAATGACTCGGTCACCAAGTCCAAGTTCGACAACCTGTACGGCTGCCGCGAGTCACTCGTGGACGGCATCAAGCGGGCCACGGACGTGATGATCGCCGGCAAGATCGCGGTCGTGGCCGGCTATGGCGACGTGGGCAAGGGCTGCGCCCAGTCACTGCGCGGCCTGGGCGCCACGGTCTGGATCACGGAGATCGATCCGATCAACGCCCTGCAGGCGGC
Source organism: uncultured Chromatiaceae bacterium (assembly GCA_964613445.1). Classification (GTDB taxonomy): domain Bacteria; phylum Pseudomonadota; class Gammaproteobacteria; order Steroidobacterales; genus SHZI01. Next base: position 4,679 of record CAZTGY010000228.1, read on the forward strand.
CATGGAGGGCTACCGCGTGGTCACCATGGATCAGGCCTGCGACAAGGCCGACATCTTCGTCAGCGCCACGGGCAACTTCGGCGTGATCACCCACGATCACATGGCGAAGATGAAGAACCAGTCCATCGTCTGCAACATCGGCCACTTCGACAGCGAGATCGACGTGGCCAGCCTGCGCAAGCTGAAGTGGGAGAACATCAAGCCCCAGGTCGACCACATCATCTTCCCCGACGGCAAGCGCATCATCCTGCTCGCCGAAGGACCTCTGGCAGAACCCGAAGAAGTACGAGAAGAAGGTCTACGTCCTGCCGAAGCACCTGGACGAGAAAGTCGCCCGGCTGCACCTGAAGAAGATCGGCGTCGAGCTCACCACCCTGACGCAGCAGCAGGCGGACTACCTCCGCGTGCCGGTCGAGGGGCCCTACAAGCCGGACCATTACCGTTATTGAGACCGTAGGAGCGCCTTCAGG
>CAZTGY010000229.1:0-4820 GCA_964613445.1 uncultured Chromatiaceae bacterium
CGTTCAGGTACGCCAGCATTACGGCACTCGTTTCCGCCGCTACCCCGGCCAGGGCTATGAGGCCCACCCACACCGCGATGCTCATGTTGTAGCCGAGAAAGACCAAGAGCCAAATTCCTCCGACCAGTGACAGGGGCACGCCCAGCATGACCATGAGCGTCTGGGCGATCGAGCGAAACGTGAAATAGAAGAGGACAAATATTATTGCCAGGGTCAGGGGAATGAAGATCTGCAGCCGCTGTGCGACCCGCTCCATGAATTCATACTGCCCGGACCATGCAATGGTATAACCAGCCGGCAACGTCACCTTGGCTGCAACCGCCCGCTTGAGTTCCTCCACGTAACCGCCGATATCGCGCCCCGTCATGTCCACGTAGACATAGCCAGCAAGCATTCCACCCTCGTTGCGAATCATCGCCGGCCCACTGACGAGCTCAAGGTCTGCCAGCTGCCCCAGCGGTACCTGGGCTCCGGTGGGAGTAGCAACCAGAACCCGCCTCAATTCGTCGGGATCGTCACGATATTCCCGCAGGTAGCGGAGGTTGATCGGATACCGCTGGCGGCCATCGATGGTCGTCGCGATGCTCTCGCCGCCGATGGCGGACTCGATGATGCGCCCAACGTCCATAACAGTCAGTCCGTAGCGCGCCAGCGCGTCCCTCTTGATGACGAAATCCAGGAAGAAGCCCCCAGCCACCTTCTCGGCGAACACGCTCCGGGTGCCGGGCACGGGGCCTGCGGCCATCTCAATCTGCTGGCCGATGGACTCGATAACCTTCAGATCCGGACCGAAGATCTTGATCCCGACGGGGGTGCGCACTCCCGTCGTCAGCATGTCGATGCGCGCCTTGATCGGCATCGTCCAGGCATTGGCGACCCCGGGAAACTGCAGGGCCGCGTCCATCTGGCCGATGAGACGCTCGTAGGTGACACCCGGGCGCCACGAATCCCGGGGCTTCAGTTCGACCACCACCTCCATCATCGAGAAGGGTGCGGAGTCAGTGGATGTCTCAGCGCGCCCCGCCTTGCCAAAAACCCGCTCGACCTCCGGGAATGCCTTCAGCTTCTTATCCATCTCTTGCAGCAGTCTGCCGGCCTCGGTCACCGACAGACCAGGCTGCGTGACCGGCATGTACAGGAGGGTACCTTCGTCGAGGGGCGGCATGAACTCGGAGCCCAGTCGCTGGAAGGCCGGGATGACAGTGGCTGTCATCAGGACTGCCACAAGGACGACCACAAACCGATGATCCAGCGCGAACCGGAGCGGGCGGCTGTAAAGGCGCTGCAGCAGGCGGGTAACCGGATGTTCCCCTTCGGAGCGACTTCGCCCGCGTATCAGGAGGGTCAGGAGCGCCGGGATCAGCGTAATCGACAGCAGCGCGCTCGCGGCAATGGCCAGATTCTTGGTCAGCGCCAACGGCCTGAACAGGCGCCCTTCCTGATCCTCCAGGGTAAACACTGGCATGAACGCCACGGCAATCACCAGCAACGACGCGAAAATCGCGGGGCCAACTTCCTTGGCGGAATCAATCAGTACCTGAATACGATCGCCTTGCCGCCCGTCGCGCTCCCATTCGGCCAGGCGCTTGTGGGCGTTGTCGACCATGATTATGGCGCCGTCCACCATGTCGCCGATGGCCACGATGATGCCGCCGAGTGACATGATGTTCAGACCGACGCCCAGGAAGTACATCGGGATAAACGCGATGAGAATGGCGAGGGGAATGGTGATGATCGGAATCAGCGCCGAGCGCATGTGCAGGAGAAAGCCGATCATGAGCACACCAACCACGATCAACTCCTCGATGAGGTTCTCGCTGGCCGTCCTCACTGACTGGCTGATCAGGTCGCTTCGGTCGTAGGCAATGACGACCTTCACGCCCTTGGGCAGCGACGACTCGACCTCCTTAAGCTTGGCCTTGACCCGCTCGATGACCTTCTGGGCATCCTCGCCGAAGCGCATGACGACGATGCCACCGACCACCTCGCCCCGACCATCCAGCTCCACCAGGCCACGCCGCATGTCGGGCCCCAGGGTCACCCAGGCAACATCTCGCAGGAGTATCGGCGTGCCATTGCCGTTGACGCCGACGGCAATCATCTCGATGTCCGCAACCGACTTGATATACCCCCTGCCGCGGATCATGTACTCGGCGCCGGAGAACTCGACGACCCGGCCACCGACGTCCATGTTGCTCATCCGGACCTTGTCGATGATCTCGGCGACGTTCAGTCCGTACCCCAGCAACCGGCTGGGGTCCACATTGATCTGGTACTGCCGGACAAACCCACCAATGCTCGCAACTTCGGCCACGCCCTCAACGCTGCGCAGCCAGTAACGGAGGTACCAGTCCTGGAAGGATCGCAGCGAGGCGAGATCCTGCTGGCCCGACTCGTCGACCAGCGCATACTGGAACACCCAGCCGACGCCGGTGGCATCCGGTCCCAGCTGGGGCGTGATGCCCTCGGGCAAGCGATCGGCGAGCTGGTTCAGGTACTCCAGAACCCGGGACCGCGCCCAGTAGATGTCTGTGCCGTCCTTGAAGAGGACGTAGACGTAGGAGTAGCCGAAGTCCGAAAAGCCCCGAACCACGGTCACATTCGGTGCCGAGAGCAGGGCAGTCACGATGGGATAGGTGATCTGGTCCTCGACCAGGTCCGGTGAGCGACCCATCCAGGTGGTGTAGACGATGACCTGGGTATCGGAGAGATCCGGTATGGCGTCGATGGGCGTGCTGCGCATGGCCCACAACCCGCCACTCGCCAGCGCAAACACCAGCAGGAACACGATGAACCGGTTCCTGGCGCAAAACTCGATGACGTACTCAACCATGTCGGGCGACGTCGTTCACGGATCCGGTTCCCGCATGTCTGGCCTGTCGCTCGCCTCCGGCTTCGCGCCGCCCGGAGCTTCCATGCCGGGCATGCCCGCCATGGCACCCTTCACCTGACTCTCGGAATCAATCAGGAAGTTCGCCGACGTCACGACTTCCTCGCCCTCGGTCACTCCCTCGACGATCTCGACCCACCCGCCGGCCCTGGCGCCAAGCTTCACCTGGCGCCAGGCGAGCTTCCCGCCGCCCCGGCGGACGAAGATGATCTGCCGCTCACCCGACTCCAGGACCGCGTCCTTGGGCACGATCAGGCCCTCGCCCAACGGAACTGCCAGGGCGACATCGACGAACATCCCGGGCTTGAGCTTCCCGCCAGGGTTGTCCAGCTCGAAGCGCGCCGTGGCCGTGCGGGTCTCAAGGTCGATCGTGGGATAGATGAAGGTGAGCCGGCCGCCCAGCAACGCCGACGGGTCGTAAGACGACGTGATCCGGGCGGCCTGGCCCACCTGGATATACGGCAGTTCGTACTCGTAGACGTCGGCCAGAACCCAGACGCGGCGGAGGTCGGCGATCACGTAGAGGTCCTCGCCGGGCATGACCTTCATTCCCGCGACGGCCATCTTTTCGATGACAGTGCCGCTGAGTGGAGCATGGATGGGCAACGTTCGGAGGACCTTCCCGGACTGCTCCAGCGCACGAACGTCGCTGTCGGCAATGTCCCAGAGCTCGAGGCGACGCCGGGCAGCCTCCAGCAGCGATTTCGCCCCCGCCGCAACCTCTGGAAACTGACTGTCACCGAGTGTCCGCACACTGCGCAGCGCCAGCAGGTACTCCTCCTGGGTCGCCAGGAGTTCCGGACTGTATAGGGTGAACAGTGGCTGCCCGCGCGTGACCGCCTGGCCCGTTGTGTTCACGTAAAGCTGGTCGATCCAGCCCTCGATCTTGACGTTGACGCGGGCCAGGCGCCGCTCGTCCGTCGCCACCCGGCCGACCGTCCGGATCTCGCGATCCAGGGAGCGGCGGGTTGCCCGCTCATACCTGACGCCAATGCTTTGCAAGCGCTCGGGTGCCACGTCCAGCTCTCCACCCGCCCCGGCCGCCGGCGTGGGGGCCGGCATCCGCGCCATCTCCTCGGGGGTCATGCCGTCGCCCGCGGGGGGCTCCGCACCCGGACCCGGGGAACCCATGCTCGCCATCTCTGCCGGGGTCATGGCCTCGTCGCGCTGCTCGCACCCAGCCAGCATGGCCAGGACAACTGCCAGAACCGCGAACGGCCGGCCGAGAGCCCGGTGCTGCAGCCGTCGAGGGACGACCCGGCTAGTCATGGCTCCTCTCCGATAATCGCCTCGAGGCGCGCGCGCGCCTTTTCGTGCTCGGTGATCTCAGTCGCCAGCTCGAGCTCATTCTCCTGGAGCGCGTAGAGGCTGTTCAAGAGGGTCAGGAAGTCGACCCGCCCCACGGCGTAGGCGGACCGGGCGGAAGCCAATGTGAGCTGGACCTGCGGAACGATGGCGCCCTCCAGCAGGGCAATCAACTTTTCGGCGCGCTCGATCTGCGCCACTTCGTCCCGAACCTGCATCGTCAGTTCCTGCCGCACGGCCTCGAGGTCGCTCAACGCGCCCGCCCGGGCGGCCCGGGCCTCACGCTCCGCATAGCGCTGCTTGTTGGCGTAATAGAGCGGCACGGTGACGTTGAGCATCAGCTGATAGCCGCTGTCGCCCATCGGCTCCTCCCGAACGCCCTGCACGCCGACCTCGAAATCCGGCAGATAGTCGCGCCTGGCGAGCGCAACCGATGCATCGCCCCGCTCCACGGCCTTCCCCGTTGCAAGCACCATCGGTGCATTACCAAGGCGCTCCAGTAGGTCGTTGAGACCGAACTGCAGCGGTGTCGGCCGCACATCGCCCTGCGTCTCCACGGGAGCGGCTGAACTCCGGTTGAGGAGGCGCGCCATCTCTGCGGTAAGGGACTGTTGCCGCTGTCGCA
>CAZTGY010000229.1:4830-5118 GCA_964613445.1 uncultured Chromatiaceae bacterium
ACGTGGCCAGCCGGGCAAGGCTCCGGGAGACTTCGACCTGGGCGCGGAACACGTCCGCCTGGGCCATGGATCCGACTTTGTAACCGGCCTCCGAGATCGCCGAAAGCTGCTGCAGGAGCTGCTGGTTCCGCTCGATGATAGCTGTCGACCGCCGGGCCAGGTACAGGTCGTAGTACGTTTCCTTCAGCCGCGCGATCACGCGGAGGCGTACCGCCGCGTAGTCCTGCTCCCTGGCTTCGGCCCCCCGGGTGGCGTTTTCGCCCTTCAGCCTGAGCTTGCCGGGAAACG
>CAZTGY010000230.1:0-3677 GCA_964613445.1 uncultured Chromatiaceae bacterium
ATCGACCGGATCTGGTCGCTGGTGGGGGAGTTCCGGGCGACGATGACCGCCAGCGGCGACCTGCAGGCCAACCGGGCCGGCCAGAACCGGCGCTGGCTGTGGAGCGAGACGGCGGAGCAACTCATGGCGCTACTCAAGGACGATCCTGCCGTGCGCCGGCGCATCCAGTCGCTCGAGGAAGCAGTCAGCTCGGGCCGGCTCTCCCCGCGGGTGGCCGCGGAGCAGATCGTGACCCGCTAGTGGAAGGATGGTGAGAAGTGATCGGACGCCTGAACCATGTGGCCATCGTGGTGCCGGACCTGGCGGCCGCCACGGCGGTCTACCGGGACACGCTCGGCGCCCGCGTGTCCCCGCCCCAGGACCTGCCGGACCACGGCGTCACCACCGTGTTCGTCGAGCTGCCGAACACCAAGATCGAGCTGCTGCATCCCCTGGGGGCCAGCTCACCGATCGCGAAGTTCCTGCAGGCCAACCCGGCCGGCGGCATGCATCACGTGTGCTACGAGGTCGCGGACATCCTGGCCGCGCGCGACCGGCTGAAGCAGGCCGGCGCCCGGGTCCTCGGCGATGGCGAGCCGAAGACGGGCGCCCACGGCAAGCCCGTGCTCTTCCTCCATCCCAAGGATTTCTGCGGCACGCTGGTCGAGCTGGAGCAGGTCTGACGGCCAGCCAGCCTAGGCAACCGCCGCCTCCACCTCGGCCACCAGCTTCGCCATCCGGGCTTCGAGCTCCAGCCGCACGGGCCCGAGGTCGTCGGCACCCGAGCCGGGAGGCACCCGGTAGGGCTCGGCAATGGCAACCGCGACCTTTGCGAACGGCAGCGGCACGATGAAGCGGTCCCAGCTGTTCCAGCGGATGCAGGGCCTGGCCGCGTAGGCCACGAGGATGATCGGCGCCTTCGTCATCCGCGCCAGCATGATGGTGCCGGCCTTGAACTCGTGGAGCGGCCCGGTGGGGCCGTCCGGCGTGATGACCAGCGACGTCTTCTGCGTCACGAGCACGCCAAACATGTCCTTCAGGGTCTGGCCGGCCGACCGCTTCGAGGAACCCCGGAGGACACCGGCGCCCCAGCGGCGAATGATGGCCGCCGGCACCTCGCCGGTCACCGACGGGCTGGTGAGAAAGGTCACCCTGAGGCCGTCCCGGGCGCGCCTCAGCAGGTAACGGCCGCAGAAGATCTGCATCTGGTGCCAGTAGGACAGGATGGCGGCCGTGCCGTCGGCCTGCAGCCGGTCCAGGTGCTCCGCCCCCCGCACCGGAGCCAGCCGGCAGGTCGCCGCCAGCAGGGCGAGCACGCCGCGGGCCAGGACGACGAGCACCGCGTACCAGGCACGGCGACCGGGCGACATCTCCCGCTTCGACGACCGGGGCAGGCCCGTCGGGCGGGTGCGCTTGGCGCGCTGGCTGGCTGCGTAGGGTTGCTCGGTCACGGTTGCTAGAATACCCGCCCATGCGCTCCGGCGAGAACGATTCCACGGATTCCATCCGCGACGCCGTCCGGGGCGCGGGCCTGCCCCCCGGGCCCGACGAGCTGCACACCCTCGGGCCCGACCAGCAGACCTTCGACGCCCTCGCACGCTGGGTTCCGCAGTACGGGGCCCTGTTCTGCGTGCAGTCGAAGGACCGGCGCGACCCCAGCTTCGTGGTGAGCGACCCCGGGCACATCAAGCACATCCTGCTGACGAACCACGAGAACTACGCCAAGGGCGTCGGCTTCGAGCGGGTGAAGATGCTGCTGGGCAACGGCATCATCGTGAGCGACGGCGAGGAATGGCGCCGCCAGCGCACGATGATGCAACCCGGCTTCAGCCGTGCGAACGTCGCGCGCCTGTCCGAGCCCATGCGGGGCATGAACATCGCCCTCCGGGAGCCCTGGTCGCGGCTCGCCGCTGCGGGCGAGCCCATCGACATCACCACCGCCATGAGCCGGCTCGGCCTGGAGGTGATCCTCCGCTCGATATTGAGCAGCGACCTGGACCCGATCATCGCCCGGGAAGGGGCCAACCCCTTCGCCTTCCTCGCCGAGGACGCCACCCGCGACCTGCAGACGGCAGTCCGTTTCCGCAACCTGGCCCGGGTGATCCTGGGCGTCGTCGGGGAGCGGCGCCGGTCCGGCGACCGCCCGTTCGACTTCCTGTCACTGCTGATGGATGCCCGCGACCGGAAGACCGGCACCGGGATGTCCGACAAGGAACTGCTGGATGAGATCAACACCCTCATCATCGCCGGGCACGAGACTTCCGCCGGCACGCTGAACTGGACCTGGTACCTGCTCAGCCGCCACCCGGAGGTCGAGGCGCGTCTCATTGCCGAGCTGGCCGCGATGACCCCGGGCGACGAATTCACGTTCGACCAGTTGATGGCGCTCGATTACACGGCCCGCGTGCTGAAGGAGACCCTGCGGCTGTACCCGCCGGTCTGGCTCTTTTCCCGGCGCGCCCTGAAGGCGGATCGCCTGGGTGAGTTCGTCGTCCCGGCGGGGGCCCACATCTTCATAGCCCCCTACTTCCTGCACCGCCGGCCCGAGCTGTGGCCAGACCCGGAGCGCTTCGACCCGGACCGTTTCGACGAGGCCCGCAACCCGCCGGTGGACCGCTACGCATTCGTGCCATTCTCCGCCGGCGCCCGGCGCTGCATCGGCGAGTATTTCTCCTTCGTCGAGATGCAGATGCACCTGGCGCTGCTGGCGCCGCGGTTCGCCCTGCAGGCCGGGCCTGGCAGCCCCCCGCCCGTCGCCGAACTCGAACCCGCGGTGAACCTCCGTACCCGTCACAGCATCCACCTGACCCTCCGGCACCGGAGCTCCGCCTGAACCGATGGTCACGAACCCATGACAAGCAAGCTGCCCGACAACCTGATAGGGGTCCTCGCCGCCAACAGCGGCTCGGATCGCCGCATCCACTACCTGAATGGCCAGGACGACCGGCGCTCGGTCAGCTTCGGCGCGCTGCGCGCCGCGGCCCTCGGCGTGCTGTTTCACCTCCAGGCCTTCGGCGCCCGGCCCGGGGACCGGGTGATCCTGCACACGTCGGGCAACGAGCAGTTCATCGATGGCTTCTGGGCCTGCCTCCTCGGCGGCCTCGTGCCGGTGCCGGTCGCCGTGGGCATCAGTGATGACCACCGCCAGAAGCTCCTGCAGGTGTTTGCCCGGCTGGGCAACCCCATGGTCTATACCGAAGACGCACAGCTCTCCCGTCTCCAGGACTACGCGAAGGCGAGCGCCACGACAGCGCAGGTCGACGAGCTGGTCCGGCGCTCGCTGACCGTCGAGCGGGTCACCGACATCTCCCGGCCCGGGATCGAGCACCCGGTGACGGCTGACGACGTCGCTTTCATCCAGTTCTCCTCGGGCTCCACGAGCACGCCCAAGGGCGTGGTGCTCACGCACCGGAACCTGATGACCAACATCGGGGCGATCATCGAGCGCGGGCGGTTTACCGACCGGGACGTGTCCCTGAGCTGGATGCCACTGACCCACGACATGGGGCTGATCGGCTTCCACCTGTGCATGTTCGCGGCCGGCATCGAGCACACGATCATGGATACGCGGCTGTTCAGCCGCCGGCCGCTGCTGTGGCTCGAGGAAGCCAGCCGCATCGGCGCCACGCTCCTCAGCTCACCGAACTTCGGCTACAAGCACTTCCTGAAGATGTACGAGTCGAAGGGCCTCGACGGCC
>CAZTGY010000230.1:3687-5114 GCA_964613445.1 uncultured Chromatiaceae bacterium
ACGGCCTGGACCTGTCGCGGGTGCGCCTGCTGTTCAACGGGGCCGAGCCGATTTCCGTGGCCCTGTGCAGGCGCTTCATGCAGGAGATGCAGCGCTTCGGCTTGCCCGCCGCCGCCATGTACCCGGTGTACGGCCTCGCCGAGGCGAGCCTGGCCGTCACCCTGCCCGAGCCGGGCAGGGAATTCCGGGCCGTGCTCGTCGACCGCGGGTCACTGGCAGTCGGCAGCGCGCCGGTGCCGGCGCCCGCGGGCTCGGCGAGCGGCCTCGAGCTGATGGTGCTGGGCAGGCCCATCCGTGACTGCGAACTGCGGGTGGTGGACGACGGGGACGGCGTGCTGCCGGCTGGCGCCGTCGGCCACCTGCAGATCCGGGGAGGCAACGTGACGGGTGGCTACGCGGGCCTTCCCGCCGACCAGCAGCCGCTGACGGCCGACGGCTGGCTCCGCACCGGCGACCTGGGCTTTGTCACGGTCCCGGACGGCGAGCTCGTCATCACGGGACGCCACAAGGAAATCATCTTCGTCAACGGCCAGAATTACTACCCGCACGACCTCGAGGCCCTCGCCGAGCACCACGCGGGCGTCGAGCTGGGCAAGATCGCCGCGGCCGGCGGGCGCCGGGCCACGGGCGACGAGGAGGAACTGCTGCTGTTCCTGCTGCACCGCGGGTCGGCGGCGGACTTCCTGCCCCTGGCCAGCCAGGTGCGGCGGCAGATCACGGAACACACGGGGCTCAACGTGGCGCACGTGATCCCCGTCAGGAGCCTGCCCAAGACCACGAGCGGCAAGCTGCAGCGGGGCAAGCTCGCCCGGGCCTACGCCGATGGCGAGTTCGATGCCGTGCTGGCGGAGCTGGAGGCCCTGGCGGCGCAGGCACCCGGCGGCACCGCCGGAGACGGCTCCGACATGGAGACGACCATCCGGCGGATCTGCGCGTCGGTCATCACCGACCGGGTCATCGGGCTGGACGACGACTTCTTCGAGCTTGGCGTCAGCTCCCTGTCGCTGGCCCAGATCCATGAGCGCATCGACGAGCAGTTCCCCGGTCAGCTGGACGTGGAGGACCTCTTCACCAAGTCGACGATCAGGGCCGTCGCCGCGCACCTCGAGGAGCGGCAACGGACGGCAGCCTAGGCGGCGAACCGGCGGAGTGCGCCGGCGCCTGGCCCCATGTACAGTGTGCCGGAGCTGACGTCCCATGACGCTGAACATTCCCGGCCATCGCGAGTTGCGCAAGATCGTGATCCTGAACCCCAAGGGTGGCTCGGGAAAGACGACGCTGGCCATGAACCTGGCCGGCTACTTCGCGTCCCTGGGCCGGCCGGTGGCACTCATGGACTTCGACCCCCAGGGCTCCAGCATCCGCTGGCTGAAGAAGCGCCCGCCGAACCTGCCGGCCATCTACGGCGTTGCGGCCTTCGAGAAGAA
>CAZTGY010000231.1:0-5107 GCA_964613445.1 uncultured Chromatiaceae bacterium
GGCGTAGCCGGTGAGTGACCCGTCACGCGCGAGAACCCGGTGGCAGGGCACGATGATCGACACCGGGTTCCGGCCAATGGCCGCCCCGGCGGCGCGCACAGCGGCGGCCGAGCCGGCGCGCGCCGCGATGGCAGCGTAGGTACTCGTGCTGCCGGGCCGGATCTTCAGCAACGCCCGCCACACTTTCCTCTGGAAGTCGGTGCCCTGCAGGTCAAGCGGCACGGCGAACCTCGTGCCGCCATCCTTCCAGTACGCCGCCAGCTCCCGCCGCGCCTGCACGAGCACGGGATGCCGGGAATTCTCGGGGGCGTCCAGAGGCCCCGGGTGATGGGCCTGCCCGTCGAACCACAAGCCGGCCAATCCCCTGGCCGTTGCCGCCGCCGTCAGCGGCCCGAGGGGTGAGTCGAAGCGCGCCTGCGCCAGCAATCCGCCAATTCGCATGATCATTTCTCCAGTGTCTGCCACAGGCGGATGACGGCGTAGGACCGCCAGGGCCGCCATCCTTCTGCCAGCGCCCTCACGCGCGGGATGTCGCGCGTCTGCAGGGCGTTCCGCACGCCGATGTCGCTGGCCGGAAAGGCGTCAGGCCAGGCCAGGACGCGCATAGCGATCAGTTCCGTCGTCCACTCGCCAATGCCGGGCAGGGCCCGCAAGGCTTCCAGCGTGGCGCCCAGCTGCGCGCCCCCGTGCAGGGCGATGCGCCCTTCCGTCACGGCGACGGCCAGCGCCTGCAGCGCCCGCACCCGCTGGCGCACGATGCCGAGGCGCCCGATGGCATCGGGGCGGGCGGCGGCAAGGGTCGCCGCGTCGGGGAACAGGCGGTGCAGGTCGGGAAATGGCGTGACCACCGGACTGCCGAAGCGCTCGACGAGCCGCTGCGTCAGCGTGCGGGCAGCAGCAACGCTGACCTGCTGCCCCAGGATGGCCCGCGCCGCAATCTCGAAGCCGTCCATGCCACCGGGCAGCCGCGTGCCGCTCCGGCCCTGCACCTGCGGGGCCGCCGGCACGCAGGCCAGCACCGGGTCGATCAGGGACGGGTCCGCGTCCAGGTCGAAGGCCTGGCGCACGCGCTGAAGGACCGCGCCGAGCGCCGGCAGGAGCTCGGGCGCGAGCTGCAGCTCCACTTCGTGCCGGGTGGGTACGAAGCGGGCCGCTACCCAGCCTGAGAGCGCCCGGCCCTGGTGACTGAGCGCGAGCGTGCGCCGCACGCCATCGCCTTCGACCACCTCGACACCCGGCAGCGCGCGCGCCGAGAAGAATCGCAGCAGGCTGGCCGTGTCGCAGGGCGGCCGGTAGGCAAGCCGGAGCGTGACGAGGCCGGGTGCGACTGCCTCCCTCCCCTGCTTCCGCAGCGCCGTCGGGCTAAGCCGGTACCGCGAGAGGAACGCGGCGTTGAAGCGGCGCAGGCTCGCAAAGCCGCTGGCCAGTGCGACCTCGGTCACGGGCAGCGGCGTGTCGGTGAGCAACTGCTTGGCCAGCAGCAGCCGGCGGGTCGTCAGAAAATCCATCGGCGACACGCCGTGCACGTCCTGGAAGATGCGCCGCAGGTGCCGGTCGGTGACGCCAAGCTGGATGGCCACCGCCGGCAGGTACAGGTCGTCGCCGTCACCTGCCCGCTGTTCGATCATTCGCGCCGCATGGCCAGCGAGGACGCGGGGGGAGTCCACAAGAGAGAGCCCCGGCGCCAGTTCCGGGCGGCAGCGCAGGCACGGGCGGAAGCCGGCCTGCTCCGCCGCCGCCGCGTGGCTGAAGAACCGGCAGTTGCTCCGCTTCGGCGTCCGGACACGGCACACGGGGCGGCAATAGATGCCGGTCGAGGTCACGCCGACGAAGACGCGGCCGTCGAAGCGCGCGTCGTGGGCGAGGAACGCGCTGTAGTAGCCGTCGGCATCCGGGTCGGGGCTGGTCGCTGGCATGGCGCCATTATGCGCGGGCAATCAGGTCAGACTAGCCGTTTTCGGACCTGTGGGCGGCGTGCTAGCCTGCCGCCACCTGGGAGGCTGCCGATGGCCGAATTCACCACCACCTGCGAAGTCCGCTGGGCCGACCTGGACCTGAACGGCCACGCCCGGCACACGGCGTTCATGGACTGGGCCACCCACTGCCGGGTCCGCGCCTTTGCTGCCCTGGGCATCACCACGACCCGATTCCTGGAGCTGGGCGTCGGCCCGGTGATCTTCCGGGAGGAAGCCGACTACCTGCGGGAAGTTCCGGGCGACGACCGTGTCTCGGTGTCCATCGAGGTTGCCGGCGCCTCGCCGGACTGGAAGCACTTCCGCTTCCGCCACCGGCTCACGCGGCAGGATGGAAGCCACTGCGCCAACGTGACGGTACGGGGTTCCTGGCTGGACCTGCGCCAGCGGAAGGTGGTGGTCCCGCCGGAGGCCATCGTCCGGGCCTGCGAGGCGCTGCCCCGGGCGGCCGACTTCGAGGTCCTGTCGTCCAGCCGCTAGCGCGCCCGGGCGCCGTCACGGCGCCACCCTTGACCTTCAAGTCATCTTCAAGGTGCACGCTTTCCCCTGCGAACCCGGATTTCCCGGGTTCCCGAGGAGCTGGTACCGATGAACGCCACCGTTTCGCCTGCCGTTCGCCTGAAGATCCAGGGAATGGACTGCGGCAGTTGCGCCCTCACCATCGAGCAGGCCGTGCGGGCGGTGCCCGGCATCGCCACGGTTCGCGTCGATTTCACGACCGAGACCCTCGAGGCCACCGGCTCTGCGAGCCGGGACCAGATCGAGGCGCGGGTCAGGGACCTGGGTTACCGCATCGCCGACGGCGCGACGCCGCAGCAGGCGCCCCGGCCGGAGTTGCGCGGGCTGTCCGGCTTCCTGCGCTTCCTCGCCGGCGAACGGCGGACCCAGATTGCCGGCGCTGCATCCCTGTTGCTGATAGCGGCGGCTGTTCTGGGACCGGCCTTTGGCGCGATGGTCCTCGAAGCCGCGCTCCTCGCCACCGTTGCGGTGGTTGGCGCACCGATCCTGATGAAGGGCCTGCGCTCCCTGTTCGTCGCGCGGCACGTCACGATCGACCTGCTGATGGGCATCGCCACCGTGGGCGCTGTGGCCATCGGCGAGACCGGTGAAGCCGCCGCCGTGGTGCTGCTGTTCACGTTGGGCGAGGCCCTCGAAGCGTACAGCGCGGAGCGCTCGCGCGATGCATTGCGCAGCCTGCTCTCTCTGCAGCCAGACGAGGCGACGGTGCTCGAAGCGCACGCGGAAGGCCATGGGGATCACAAGGATCATTCGGGCCATGATCACGCCGGTCACGATCATGGCGCTCTGGCCCGCGTCCACCAGGATCACGACCATCACGAGCATGGGGCCGCGTGCAGCCATGACGACCACGGCCACGAACATGAGCACGAGCACGAGCACGAGCACGAGCACGAGCACGAGCACGAGCACGATGAGCATGCCGGCCACGCGCACGCCAGGCCAGCGCCGGCAGCCGCCGTTCACTTTCACCAGCTGCGGCGGCCGACGGCTTCCGTGGCCGTGGGCGCGATGGTCCTGGTCCGGCCGGGTGAGCGGATTCCGCTGGACGGCCGCATCCTGGAGGGCGCTTCCAGCATCAACCAGGCGGCCGTCACGGGCGAAAGCATGCCCGTCGACCGGGGCGTCGGCGACGAGGTGCTCGCCGGCACGGTGAATGGACCGGGCGCGCTGACGGTCGAGGTGCTGCGTCCCGCAGGCCTGTCCACCGTGACGCGCATTGCCCAGATGGTCGAACGGGCCCTGGCGGAGCGGACTCCCGCGGAGCGCTTCATCGACCGCTTCGCGCGCTGGTACACGCCGCTGGTGGTGGCCCTCGCCGCGCTGCTGGTCGCGATTCCCGTCCTGGCCTTTGGCCAGCCGTTCTTCGACCTCGCCGACGGCACCCGGGGCTGGCTCTACCGCGGCCTCGCGATGCTGATCATCGCCTGCCCCTGCGCCCTGATCATCAGCATCCCCGTCACCGTGGTCAGCGCGCTCGCGCGGCTTGCCCAGATGGGCGTGCTCGTGAAGGGCGGCGCGCAGCTGGACCGGCTGGCCAGCGTGAACATCGTCGCCTTCGACAAGACCGGCACTCTGACCGTTGGCCGGCCAGCCGTCACCGCCATCCGGGGCAGAGACTGCGCACATCCCGTCGCCGCGAATGGCAACTGCGGCACCTGCGAGGAGGTCGTGGCGGTCGCGGCCACGGTCGAGGCCGCCTCCGAACACCCGCTGGCGCAGGCCGTCGTGGCCTCCGCCCAGAGCCGGGGCGTGGCCAGCCGCTGGCCCCAGGCCGCAAACATCACGGCGCACCTGGGCCGTGGCGTGTCGGGCGAGCTGGCCGGCGAGCGGATCGCCGTCGGCACCCACGAGCTGTTCGCCCATGGCCAGGAATGCGCCAACGAGGTCTGCGCCGAGGCTGCCGGCCTGCAGGCCACCGGCAAGACCGTGATGCTCGTGGGGCGTGGCCGGGAGATGGTCGGCTACATCGGCGTCGAGGACGAGCCGCGGCCGGACAGCCGGGCGGCGCTCAGCGAACTGCACGCACTGGACCCGCAGCTGAAGACCGTGATGCTCACCGGCGACAACAGGAGCGTGGCCGATGCGATCGCCAGGCAGATTGGCGGCATCGACGAGGTGCAGGCCGGCCTGCTGCCGGAACACAAGCTCCGCCTGGTCCGGGACCTGCAGTCCCGCGGCACCGTCGCGATGATCGGCGACGGCATCAATGACGCCCCGGCGCTCGCCCAGGCTGACGTGGGCATCGCCATGGGCGGCGGCGGCACGGCCCAGGCCATGGAGACGGCGGACGTGGTGCTGATGCAGGACAACCTGCACGCGATCCCGACGGCGCTGCGCATCAGTCGCCTGACGCGGCGGGTGGTCAAGCAGAACATCGCCCTCAGCCTCGGGCTCAAGTTGATCGTGCTCGCCCTGGCGGTGCCGGGCCTGGCCAGCCTCTGGCTGGCGGTGCTGGCCGACGTGGGCGCAACCCTGGTGGTAACCCTCAACGGGATGCGCATGCTGCGGGCGAAGTAGGAGCGCCTTCAGGCGCGACCGGACTTACCCCTGGTCGCAAAAACGCACCTGCCGGGTAAGTCCGGTCGCGCCTGAAGGCGCACCTACACGGCCGT
>CAZTGY010000232.1:0-5089 GCA_964613445.1 uncultured Chromatiaceae bacterium
CAGCTCGGATCGGACGATCGCGGCGCTCGCCACGGACGGGCATTACCTGACGGCTCATCACCTCACGGTGGCCCGGTTGTCAGCGCGTCCCGGTCAGGATCCGGACGCCTTCGTGGCCGCCCACGTCCGGCGCCTGGAGGCGCTCCGCCGCGCCGGCGTCGTCGAGCGAGTGGCAGACGGGGTGTGGCGAGTCCCGCCGGATCTTCCGGAGCGCGGTCTGCTGTTCGATCGGCGTGACGGGAACAACCTGGAGGTCGAGCTGAAGTCAGTGCTTCCGGTCGAGCGGCAGGTCCGGTTGATCGGGGCCACGTGGCTGGATCAGCAGCTCGTCACCGGCGGTGCCGAAATCGGCACGCAAGGGTTCGGGGCGGAGGTTCGTTGCCACATCGCGACGCGCGGTGCGTTCCTCGTGGAACAGCAGCTGGCAAAGTTCGAGGACGGACGCGTGGTGCTCGCGGGGAATGCGATCGCCACGCTGCGCCAGCGCGACCTGGCGGCGGGGGCGTCCAGGATTGCAGCGGAGTCGGGCCGGGCCTACCGACCCTTCCGCGAGGGACAGGCGATCAGCGGGACCTACCGCCGGGCATTGTGGTTCGCCAGCGGCCAGTTTGCCGTGCTTGACGACGGCCGTGCGTTTTCTCTGGTGCCCTGGCGGCCAGTCCTCGCCGGACGCGAGGGGCAGGCGATGAGTGCCATTGTCAGAGGCAACAGTGTTACTTGGCAGTTGGGTCGACAGCGGACGCTGTCTCGGTAGGACCGCTCAACGGTGGGTCAGGCTCGCCGAGCATCTCGGAGAATCTTTATAGCCTCTCTGATGACGTACGCCCCGATCAGGCAACCGACGATGAGGTCCGGCACTCGACTGCCGGTGCTGAGCAGCAGCATGCCGGCGGCAATGACGCCGACATTGGCGACGACGTCGGCACGGGTGAAGATCCAGGAGGCCCGCAGATGTGCCTCGCCGTCCCGGTAGCGATGGAGGAGTCGCAGCACACTCGCATTGACGAGCAGGGACAGGGTCGCCACGCCAATAATGATCCAGCCTTCTGGTTCGCTACCGACCACGACGCGGCGGATCGCCTCAAGCACAACGCCCGATCCGAGGACTGCGAGGATCAGTCCGCTGGCTGTGGCGGCGCGCTGCTTAAACGTTGCTGTCCGCCCGATCGCCAGCAGGGCGATACCGTAGGCCGATGCGTCGGCCAGCATATCGAGCGCGTCGGCCAACAGACCAGCCGATTCAGCCAGAAGCCCCGCGACGCTGCCAATGGCAAACATCGCGAGATTGAGCGCGAGAGCGATCGCAATCGCGCGTCGCTGATCCGCCGTTTCCGCAGCGGTGTCATGGCACGCACAGTCACCCATACTGAACGCCCGGTTGTGGTGGCTCGTTCATGGTCAAGCCTATACTCACTACAGGGTCAAGCCAGACGCGAGGGATCAGCCATGCAAATTGGACAACTCGCGACCCGGAGCGAGACAAAAGTCGAGACTATCCGCTATTACGAGCGGATCGGATTGCTGGCCGCACCGGCTCGCAGTCCTTCCGGATACCGTCAGTACAGTCAGGAGCACCTTCGGCAGTTAATGTTTGTGCGTCACTGCCGCGACCTGGGATTCTCGATCGGCGAGATCAGGAGTCTTCAGGTGTTGGCGCACGACCCTAAGCGCTCGTGTGCTGAGATTACGGCGCTCGCCAAAGCCCACCTGTTGGACGTCCGCACCAAGCTAGCCGGCCTACGTCGGCTTGAGCGGACTCTTGGGGGGCTCATTACTTCCTGCGACGGGCGCCGCGTCGCTGACTGCCAGATTCTTAAAGAACTGGGGGCATCGGGCCTTCACGCAGCGACGCGCGTTCGCCGACCTTGACCCTCTAGTAGCTACAGGGTTGATGCTACATAAGTCCGGAACCCATGGGTCTCAACGAGGATTACCGCTATGAGCACCTCGCAAACGAAATTTACCTTCCCCCTGCTTTTTGCTTTCGGGCTCTTGCTCGTGGCTGGCGTCCAGGCTGCACCGTCTGGACCTTCCGATCAGGAGACCATTCAGACACTGCAGAAGCAGGTGGACGAACTCAGCAATGAACTCGCCAGAATGAAGGGAGCAGCTGGCCCGGACGCGCAGAACCAGGCCATGCAGCGCCACTGGGGAATGATGCAGGACCACATGCGCTCCATGCGGCAAATGCCGGGAATGACGACGGGCGGTTGCGCCAACTGGCGAATGATGGACCCCAGCATGATGGGTCCCGGAATGATGGGTCCAGGCATGATGGGCTCCGGCACCACGCCGGGTTGTCCGATGATGGGCCACGGCATGGGGATGGGGCCCGGCATGGGCATGGGTTCCGGAATGATGGGGTGGGCCATGCCCCCCGGTGTAACGCCGGACGCCTATCAGAAACAGATGACTGAGCATATGCAAACGATGCGCTCGCAAATGGCGGCAATCTCAGCCGAGAAGGACCCTGCAAAACGCCAGACGCTGATGCAGAAGCACTACGACGCCATGTACCGCGACATGCAGACCATGCGGGGCATGGGGTGGATGTGGGCCCCGAACGCCGCAGCTTCGTTGCCCGAACCCGACTCGAAAGGCGCGAAGCTCGAATCGAAGTACTGTTCCCAGTGCCATGCGCCGCCGTCACCGTCGATTCATACCGCGAAGGAATGGGGCGAGGTCACAACGCGCATGCGGGCGCACATAGGCGACCAGGCGCAAGCGGGCGCAACCGTGAAGGTCCCGAGCGCGGCGGAACTGGATACGCTCAAGGAGTATCTGGGCACGCACGCGCTTGATGCCAAGCCCTGATCAGGTTGTCGCTCAGATTCCGGTGCTGTGCTCTGCTGCACTTGATCGAACTCAAATGGGCTGGGGGGCGTGACATGAGGAACAGGTCACAAGTCCCCGTGGTGCGGCTTTCGGTCGCTGGACACACCCGTTGGTGCCGGCGTAGTCTCCATCGCTAATCAAACGAGCGTCCTTTCACCCTGTCACAGTCGATGATCCGATCCCGAGCAAAACTCGCACTTCTTCTAGTGCTCTGTGCCATCGTGTTGCTCCCACGACTGGGTGGTCCGCACCTGCACCTCTGTCTGGACGGCGCAGGGCCGGCTGTCGCCCTCCATATGTCTGACGGGGACGGGGCGGATTCCGGCATTGACGACAGCCATCAGGACCAGACGGTCGACGTAAGTAACCCGGTCCTCGGCAAGGTCTGGCCGCCCTCGCTCGATGGGGCACTAGTCCTGATCTTCCCGGTATTGCTGGCTATTTCACGCCAGACCTCGTTGCTTCCCGTGCTTCGCACGATTCCAGTGCCAGGGTCGCCCCTGTTCCTTCGGCCCCCGCTTCGAGGTCCTCCCAACTAGTCTCCCCGCGGTTCGTCGCTATCGTCGGGCTGCGCAACCGTGCAGCTCATGAGCCGGGAGACCACCATGTTTCTGATTCGAGCACGCACAGTCAGTGCGTGCCTGCTGATTGTCGGGCTGTCACTCCTCCGTGCCCATGCGGAGCAAGCTGATACCGTCGCCTCCCTGACCTTGGGCCAGGCCATCGAGCGTGCCCTTACCGCTAACCCGGCCTTGCAGGGCTTTGCCTTTTCCCTGAAAGCGCAGGAGGCCCGCATCGCGCAGGCTGACCAGCGGCCGGTAACAGAAGCCACCTTCGAACTCGAAAACGTTCTGGGCAGCGGCGATTATCGGGGGCTGGACGCGGTTGAAGCGACCATTGCCTTGTCGCAAGTGATCGAGCTGGGTGACAAGCGTCAGCTCAGGAGTGCCGTCGCCCGGTCCGGGCGGGAGGTGCTGTCTGTGGAACGCCAGGCGGCCCAGCTGGATGTCCTTGCTGAAGTCACGAGGCGCTTCATCGCGGTCGCGGCTGCTCAGGAGCAGCTAGCCCTGAACCAAGCTGCGACCACCCTGGCGAAGGGCACGGTCGACGATGTGGCGCTGCGCGTCCGCGCGGCCAAGTCGCCCGAGGGCGAGCTGCTGCGCTCTCGCGCCGCCTTCAGTCGAGCCGGAATTGAGGAGCAACGCGCGATGGCCCAACTTGGCGCAGCCCGCCGGAAACTGGCCGCCATGTGGGGCAGTTCCCGCCCGGACTACGGCCAGGTCGATGGCGATCTGTACCGGTTCCCGGATTTGCACGATTTCGAAGACCTGGCAACACGTCTGGATGCCAACCCCGACTTTCTCCGTTTTGCTTCGGAAGCAAGACTTCGGGACGCAGAACTCCGGCTCGCGAGCAGCCTGCGTAAGCCCGATCTAGCCCTGTCTGGCGGCGTACGCCGCCTTGAGGAGTCAAACGATCAGGCACTTGTGATGGGCATTTCGGTGCCGTTGTTTGCCGGTCGGCGGGCGGCACCCGCTATCGCGGAAGCCGAGGCTCTGCGGGGCTTGGTGGATGTGGAACGCGGCGCCGCCCGTATACAGGCCCGGACTCAGCTGTATGGGTTGTACGAACAGCTCCAGCAGGCGATCCGCGAAACGGAAACACTGCGGCGGGACGTCATGCCACAGCTCGATGAGGCGCTTAAGGCCACCCGGTATGCCTATGAGCGCGGTCGCTACGGCTACCTGGAGCTGCTCGATGCGCAACGAACCTTTCTTGAGGCCCGGGCCGCGGCTATCGCCTCGGCCGCCACTGGCCAGGAGTTACTCGCTGAGATCGAGCGCTTGACCGGCGAGCCTCTGGTAGAAACGAATGCACTGGAGCAACCATGAAGACGATGCCCATTACGATCACGCGCCTTATGCTCGGTGCCGTCCTGCTGGTCACGGCTGCCGGGTGCGGTGAAACGGGGTCACCTGCCACTTCCAGCACGGTAGTGCCAGCGGCCGGGGAGAAAGCCGGTCACGATGACGATCATGCCAGCGGGGACGCCGGGCATGACACGGGCGGGGATGCGGAGCACGAGGAGAAGGAATCCTCTGGGGCCATCCAGCTGACGCCACAGCAGCTTCAGTCGGCGGCGATCAAGGTCGCGGCTGCAGGTCCCGCCACCATTCGGGAGCGCCTTTCCCTATACGGCGTCGTCGCACCGAACGCCGAGCACGTTCGGGAGATCACGCCACGGTTTCCGGGG
>CAZTGY010000233.1:0-5040 GCA_964613445.1 uncultured Chromatiaceae bacterium
GCTCCCACATCCGGACCCTGCTCCTCACGTTTTTCTACAGGCAGATGCCGCAGCTCGTGGAGCGCGGCCACATCTACATCGCCCAGCCGCCGCTGTACAAGGTCAAGCGGGGCAAGGTGGAGACGTACGTGAAGGACGACATCGAGCTGAACACGCTCCTGCTCAAGTCCGCACTCGACAACGCCGCCCTGCACGCCAACGGCAAGGACGCCCCGCTGCAGGGTGATGCGCTGCGCACCCTCGCGGAACAGTTCGTCATCGTCTCGGCCATGATCCAGCGGCTTACCCGCCGCTACGACACCCGCGTGCTCGAGCAGCTGCTCTACCAGCCGGAGGTAACCCCGGCGCGATTCGGCGATCGCGCCTGGCTCACGGAGTGGGCGGCTGGCCTCCAGAAATCCCTGCTGGCGACGACCAACGGCGACAGCGTCGTCTACCGGGTCGACCTCGCCGCCAATGAAGAGGGCGTGCAGGGCCTTGCGGTCCGTCGCGCGCGGCACGGCGTGGATGAGCGCGTGGACTGGCCACTGCGCTTCTTCGAGCTGCCCGAGTACCGGAAAATCGCCGACCTGGCCAACAGCCTGCAGGGCCTGATCGGACCAGGTGCGCACATAGTCCGGGGCGAACAGCGCCGCGACGTGGCCAGCTTCCGTGAGGCGATGGACTGGTTGATGGCGGAAGCGCGCCGCGGCCAGACGATCCAGCGCTACAAGGGCCTCGGCGAGATGAACCCCGAGCAACTCTGGGAGACCACAGTGAACCCGGAGAGCCGGCGCCTGATGCAGGTGCGGATCGAGGACGCCGTGGCGGCGGACGAGATCTTCACCACCCTGATGGGCGACCAGGTCGAGCCGCGGCGGGAGTTCATCGAGCGCAATGCGCTGGCCGCGGAGAACCTCGACATCTAGCGGCGGGTGATCAAGCGGGCATCTTCGAAGCCCGCAGGCCGGAGATCTGGGCCTCGACCCAGCTTTGGATTTCCTCGTTGACCTGCCGCGGATCGCGGCCGGCCGGGTCCACGGGGGGGCCGATGCGGAAGGTCACGGTTCCGGGCCGCTTCACCCAGCCCCGCCGGGGCCAGTAGTCGCCCGCATCGTGGGCCACGGGCACCAGCAGCCGGCCTGACCCCTGGGCCAGCAGCACGCCACTTACCCCGTAGCGCCGGGTTTCACCCGCAGGCACCCGGGTGCCCTCCGGAAAGATCATCACCCAGTGGCCTTCGGCGAGCCGTGCCTTGCCCATTTCGAGCACCTGGGTAACGGCCTTGTGTCCGGCACCGCGATCGATGGCAATCGGCCGGATCGCCCAGACGGCCCAGCCGAGGAATGGGGCCCACATGATTTCCCGCTTCAGTACCCAGCACTGCCGGGGAAAGATCAGGAATTGCACCAGCGTCTCGAAGGCCGACGAATGCTTGAGCAGGGCCACCGAGTTCACGGCGGGTATGTGCTCCGTGCCTTCCACCCGGAAATTGAGGTGACAGAGCCTTTCCAGCAGCCAGAAGCAGCCCCGCACCCACACGACGATCAGGTCGTAGGCGGCCGCGTAGCCACCGATGAGGCGCCCGATGACGACCACGATGCTCCAGGGCAGGACGCTCAGGGCCATAACCAGCGTGAACAGGACTGACCTGAACAGGATCAACGCTTCGGGCTCTCCGCGATCAGCGCCGCCGCCACCGCCGCCAGGTCGGCAAACACTTCCACGGTGGCGCCTGGCTCCAGTCGCTCCTCCGTTTGCGGCCCGTTGCCGGTGCGTACCAGGATGGTACGGGCGCCAACGCGCCAGGCGGCTTCGAGATCACGACGGGAGTCGCCGATGACCGGCTTCCCCCGCAATGCGATCCCGTAGTGAGTTTCGATCTGGCGCAGCAGGCCGGGCAGGGGCTTGCGGCAGTTGCAGCCATCCTCGGGGCGGTGCGGGCAGAACCAGATGCCGTCGAGGCGGCCGCCGGCGGCTTCCACGGCCCGGGTCATGCGGGCGTGAATGGCGGCCAGGGTCTCCGCCGTGAAGAGGCCACGGCCCAGGCCGGACTGGTTGGTTGCCACGACCACGGTGAAGCCCGCCTGCGTGAGGTCCGCGATGGCCTCGAGGCTGCCGGGCAGGGGCAGCCACTCCTCGGGCCGCCGGATGAAGTGGGGCGATTCACGGTTGATCACGCCGTCCCGGTCGAGGACGACCAGGCGGATGTTGTCGGGGCTGGCCATCGGTCCGGAAGCAGACCGAATGCGCTAGGCGCCGGTCGTCGACAGGCAGGACAGGTCGGCCACGTCCAGGAACAGCTCCCGCAGCCGGCGCAGCTGGGCAAGGCGGTTGTTGCGCACCGCCGGGACATCGGCCATGACCAGCACTGCTTCGAAGAATGCATCCACCGGTGACTTCAGCGCGGCCAAGCCCTGCAGCGCCTGCCGGTAATCGCGGCGCGCCAGGTGCTGGCGGTGAGTGCCGCCGACGCTTTCGATGGCGGCATGCAGGGCGCGTTCCTCGGCGGCCTCGAAGAGCGCGGGATCAACCTTCGCATCGCCGGCGCCGGCCGTCCGGAGGATGTTCGCGATGCGCTTGTTCGCGACGGCGAGACTCTCGGCTTCAGGCAGGCCCAGGAATGAGCGGACCCCCAGCAGCCGCGCATGAAAATCGACCGGCGACGGCGGCCGCCGGAGGCGCACCGCCTCGAAGGTCTCCGCGGTCACCGCGCCGGCGGGCAGGCCGGGGGCCAGCCCTTCGAGATACCAGGCCCGGCCGCGCTCCACGACGAAGTCGAACAGCTCGGTGGCCAGCGCGGCGGGATCCTTCACCTTGCAGGGCTGCAGTGCGATTGCGCTGGTCAGCAATGCCTGCAGGTCGAGGTCCACGCCGTCTTCCACGAAGATGCGCAGCAGGCCGAGCGCCGCGCGGCGCAGGCCGAACGGATCCTTGTTGCCGCTCGGGCGCTTGCCGAGGGCGAAGACGCCCGCGAGTACGTCGGCCCGGTCGGCGATGGCAAGCGCCCGGCCGCCGGGCGACGACGGCAGACGGTCACCGGCGTGGCGGGGCAGGTACTGTTCCTCGATGGCGGCGGCCACCGCGGCCGGCTCGCCGTCCTGGGTCGCGTAGTGGAAACCCATGCGTCCCTGGAGCTCGGGAAACTCGCCGACCATCTGCGTGAGGAGGTCCGCCTTGGCCAGCAGCGCCGCGTGCCCGACGATGGCGGCGTCGTTGCCGAGCGTGCCGGCGATCTCCGCGCCGAGCTTAGCGACACGGTGGGACCGCTCGAGCAGGCTGCCGAGCCCCTGCTGGAAGACCACCGTGCCCAGCCGTTCGATCCGTGAGGCCAGCGGTGTCCTGCGATCCTGGTCCCAGAAGAAGGCGGCGTCGGACAGGCGGGGCAGAATGACGCGCTCGTTGCCCTGGCGCACCTGGTCCGGATCCCTGCTCTCCAGGTTGGCGGTGGTGATGAAGCGCGGCATCAGCCCGCCGGCGGCATCCCGGATAGGGAAGTACCGCTGGTGGCCCTGGAGCGTGGCGATCAATACCTCCTCGGGCAGGCGCAGGAAAGCGGAATCGAAGCTGCCGGTGATCGCCACCGGCCATTCCACAAGCCCGGCCACTTCGTCGAGCAGCTCGTCGCTGTACACCGCGTGCCCGCCCGCTGCGCGCGCTGCCGCATCGGCCAGCTGCCGCACTCGGTCGCGCCGGGCCGCGAAATCCGCGATCACCTTGCCCCGCTCGGCCAGCAGCACCGGGTAGTCCGCCGGCCTGGCGATGAGCAGCTCGTCCGGCGCGTGGAAGCGATGGCCGCGGGTCTTGCGGCCGGGAACCAGGCCCAGTACCGGTGATTCAAGGACGCGATCACCGAGCAGCATGACAATCCAGTGGGCGGGCCGGACGAACTCGGCATCGCCGCTGCCCCAGCGCATCCGGCGGGGAATCGGCAGCGCGGACAGCGCGGCGGTGACGATCCCAGTGAGGAGCTCGGCGGCGGGACGGCCAGGGGCCGTAGCGCTGTGGAACAGCCAGGCGCCCTTCGGCGTTTCCACGCGGCCCAGCTGCTCGACCGGCACGCCGCAACCCTCCGCAAAAGCCAGCGCCGCACGGGTCGGGGAGCCATCAGCAGCGAACGCCACGGCCACGGGCGGACCGCGCTTCTCGATCATCTGTACGGGCTGCTCCAGGTGCAGGTCGCTGACCAGCACGGCCAGCCGGCGCGGGGTGGCGAAGGAGCGCAGGCCGGTGAAGCCCAGGCTGGCGGCCCGGAGGCCGTCCTGCACCTGGCCGGCAAAGGCCCGCTCCAGGTCGGCAAGCGACTTGGGCGGCAACTCTTCGGTGCCGATCTCGACGAGGAAGTCCGCGCAGGTTGCCATGGATTACGCGGCGCCCTTCGCCGAGCGGGCCAGCATGGGGAAGCCGAGGGCGGCCCTGCTGTCGTGGTAGGACTGCGCGACGGACCGGGCCATCTCACGCACGCGCAGGATGTAACGCTGCCGCTCGCTCACGGATATGGCGCGCCGGGCGTCGAGCAGATTGAACGTGTGGGATGCCTCGAGCACCTGCTCGTAGGCGGGCAGGGTGAGCCCCGCCTCGATGAGCCCGCGGCAGGCCCGTTCCGCGGCGTCGAAGCGCGGGACGAGCACGGCCGTGTCTGCCGCCTCGAAGTTGTAGCGGGACATCTCGACTTCGTTCTGGTGGAAGACGTCACCGTAGGTGACGCGGCCCAGCGGGCCGTCGGTCCAGGTCAGGTCGTAGACGCTGGCCACGCCCTGCAGGTACATGGCGATGCGCTCGAGGCCGTAGGTGATCTCGCCGGTCACGGGCCGGCAGTCCAGGCCGCCAACTTGCTGGAAGTAGGTGAACTGGGTGACTTCCATGCCGTTCAGCCACACCTCCCAGCCAAGGCCCCAGGCTCCTAGCGTGGGTGACTCCCAGTTGTCCTCGACGAAGCGGATGTCGTGGACCAGCGGATCGACATCCAGGGCCCGCAGCGAATCCAGGTAGAGCTGCTGGATGTCGAGGGGCGACGGCTTGATCACCACCTGGAACTGGTAGTAGTGCTGCAGGCGGTTC
>CAZTGY010000234.1:0-5039 GCA_964613445.1 uncultured Chromatiaceae bacterium
TTCGACTTACCAGCGAGGACTGCCCATGAACACCCTGTTGCCCCGTAAGTCGCTGGCCGCCATCCTGGCCGCGGCCCTGATTGCGGCCTCGCCTGTCGCCTCGGCCTCCAACGTTCGCTACGGCGACCCGTCCTACGGCGCCATGTTCGTCGACGGCTTCGTCGCCCGGCCCCTGGGCCTCGGTGCCACGGTGGTTGGCACCGCCATCTGGATCGTGACCCTGCCCTTCAGCGCCCTCGGCGGCAACGTGAGCGAAGCCACCGACAAGCTGATCGTCGAGCCGGCGCGCTTCACCTTCGTCCGTCCGCTCGGCGAGCTGTAGGAGCGGCTTCAGCCGCGACGGATCGCTGCGAGGAACTGCTCGCCGAACGCGGCCAGCTTCCGCTCCCCGATGCCCGACAGCGCGCCCAGCTCGTCCAGCGACTGGGGACGGCGGCGCACCATCTCCGCCAGCGTGGCATCGTGGAAGATCACGTAGGGCGGCACGTTCTGGGCCTTCGACAGGTCCATCCGCAGCGCGCGGAGTGACGTCCACAGCGCCTGATCCCCCGCAGAACTGAAATCGGCCGCCGCAATGCGCGCCGCCGGCGACGGGGACTTGCGGCCGCGCTTCGGCACCGGCGCCGCGGACTCCCGCCGCAGCCACAGCGGCTCCTCGCCCCGCAGCACCGGCCGGCAGGCATCGGTGAGGTTCAGCCCGCCATGCCCGTCCACGTCGACGGCGAGCAGCCCCCGCGCGATGAGCTGGCGGAAGACGCCCCGCCAGGCCTTCGCGTCGAGCTCCGTGCCGATGCCAAAGGTGGTGATGCGGTCGTGGCCGAAGCGGCGGATGCGCTCGTCGTCCTTGCCGAGCAGCACGTCGATCAGGTACATCACGCCGAAGCGCTGGCCCGTGCGGTGCACGCAGGAGAGTGCCTTCTGGGCGATCACCGAGGCGTCCCAGGTCTCCGGCGGGTTCAGGCAGGTGTCGCAGTTGCCGCAAGGCTGCGGCAAGGTCTCGCCAAAGTAGGCCAGCAGCGCCTGGCGGCGGCAGCCGGTGAGCTCGCAGAGGCCAAGCATGGCGTCGAGCTTGTGGCGCTCGACGCGCTTGTGGGCCTCGCCGGCGCCGGATTCACTGAGCATCTGCCGGAGCATGATCACGTCCTGCAGGCCGTAGCTCATCCACGCGTCGGCGGGCAGGCCGTCGCGGCCCGCGCGGCCGGTCTCCTGGTAGTAGGCCTCCACGCTCTTCGGCAGCGACAGGTGGGCGACGAAGCGCACGTTGGGCTTGTCGATGCCCATGCCGAAGGCGATGGTGGCCACCATCACCAGCCCCTCCTCGCCGATGAAGCGCGACTGGTGGCCGGCCCGCACGTCGTTCGACAGGCCCGCGTGGTAGGGCAAGGCCGGCACGCCCTTTTCGGTCAGCCATTCCGCCAGGTCCTCGGTCTTCTGCCGGGACAGGCAGTAGACGATGCCGGCCTCGCCCGGGTGCTCGTCCCGGATGAAGCGCAGCAGCTGCTCCCGGGCGTTGCCCTGCCCCTCGTGGATCCGGTAGCGGATGTTCGGCCGGTCGAAGCTGCTGACGAAGAGCCGCGCGTCCGTCAGGGCGAGCTTCTCGATGATCTCCAGGCGGGTGCGGTCGTCGGCCGTCGCCGTCAGGGCGATGCGCGGCACGCCGGGGAAGCGCTCCCCCAGCACCGCGAGCTGCAGGTACTCCGGGCGGAAGTCGTGGCCCCACTGGGACACGCAGTGGGCCTCGTCGATGGCGAACAGCGCCAGCGGCTGGCCGTCGAGCATATCGAGGGTCCGGTCGAGCAGCAGCCGCTCCGGCGCCAGGTACAGGAGGTCCAGCTCGCCCGCCAGGAAGCGGGCCTCCACGCGCCGGGCCTCGTCGGCCCGCTGGGACGAATTGAGGAAGGCGGCGCGGACGCCCGCCTGGAGCAGCGCCGCCACCTGGTCCTGCATCAGCGCGATGAGCGGCGACACGACGATGCCGGTGCCAAAGCGGACCAGGGCGGGAATCTGGTAGCAGAGCGACTTCCCGCCGCCCGTCGGCATCAGCACCAGGGCGTCGCCACCGGCGACCAGGTGGGCCACCACCTCGTCCTGGGGCGGCCGGAAGCCCTCGTAGCCGAAGACCGAGCGGAGGATGTGGATGGCCTGGTCTGGCATGCGCGGCGGGCTCGGGGAGGGCCGCGCAGTTTAACCTTCCCGGCGGCCGGGGTCAGCGCAGCTCCACGTCCGGTACCGGGCCGAAGTACATCTCGAAGCCGAGGCCGGCGCCGGGGTTGATCTTGCGCTCCTCCTCCAGGTACTCGCGCGGCCAGGTGACGCTGCCGGAAAGCTCGAGGAACAGCCACTTGCGATACACGGCGCGCCGGTACCGGGTCTCGAAGCCGTAGTTCTGGATCGGCACGTCGGCGCCGGTCTCGCCCCGCAGCAGGGCCGTGTAGCGGATGGCGCGGCGCTGGGTCAGGCTCTGGTAGAGGGAGACGTCGCTGCCCCACTCCAGGCCCTCGGTGTCCTGGGCGACGGTGCCGATGTTGTTCCAGCGGAACATCAGCCGGTCGGTGGCGAGATGGTCCAGCGCGAGCTGGGTGGTGGCGCCCCAGCCGCGGCTGTCCCGCCAGAAGGGCGTCTCCCGGAAGCGCAGCATGGTGTCGCCGCGGAACACGAAGTTGTGCCGGTAGCTCACCTTGGCGTAGGGATCCAGGCCCGAGCTGAGCCGCACGCCCACGCCGAAGTCGAAGCCGTTCTCGAGCCCCGCCCGCTTCGAGTAGCCGAGGCCCAGCAGCCAGGCGTCGTCCTCCACCGTCCGGAAGCTCGCGGGCGACGGGTTCTGGCCGCCCGTGGGGCGTTCCTCGAGCAGGACCTGTTCGTCACCCCGGCCCAGGGTGAGCCGCAGGCGGTTCTTCAGGTTCGGGAACGAGTACCGGGCCCGCAGCCGGACCTTGGTGTCGAACCCGTCCCGGCGGTCGTAATACTCGAACAGCCCCAGGCGGCCGAAGGTCTCGTCCGATTGCTGGTCGAAGCGCGGGTTGCCGAACAGGCCGTCGAACCAGAGCGCGGTGCCGCACACGCTGCCGTAGACGCCGCGCTGGACCTTGTCGATCCAGGCGTCCTCGTCGGCACCGGACTCGTCACAGCGGACGACCTCGGGCTTGGCATCGTTCACGGCAGCGTCGGACACCAGGGACGGACCGACCACGGCCCGCGTGGCATCTGCTGCCGGAGCCGCCTCCGCCATGCCGGCCGGCAGAGCCTGTATGGCGCCCGGCAGCGATTCCGGATCCGCGCGCGCGAGGCCTCCGGACAGGGCCCAGAGAATCAGGAGCCAGGCGCTGCGGGTCAGCACGGCAGTCATCGGAACACTGTGCCTCCTCCGCGGCGGCATTGCTGCGGGCAGCAGCGCACTTCCACCGGCATCCGGGACACCCGCGATGCGAAGCGGGTCACACTTCACATTGTGCCGCTGACCGGAACCTGATTCAGGCAGGCACGGCCAGCGCGGAGATCTCGGCAAGGTAGGCGGCCTCTTCCGCCCGGCACCGGGCCTCGCTCCAGCCGAGGTGGGTGGCGGCGACCTGCAACGCCGCAGGCAGGGCCGCCCGCCCGAGGTCCGGGCCGAGGCCCGCCATGCAGCGGCGCAACAGCACGTCGCCCAGGCCCAGGGCAAACTCCTCGCGGACCGCGAACACCAGCTCCGCGCCGATGGCGCCGCTGCCGGGCGCGAGGGGCGCGCCGAGTGCAGGCGATTCGGCGGCCAGCGCCGCCACCAGTGGGGCGCGACTGCCGTACACGCCATGCAGGTGGTCGTGGCTGCTGGCCGGAACCGCGGGAAACGCGGCCAGTTCCCGCAGGACCTCGTCGCGGGCGGCCTCGCCACCGGGCAGCGGGACGCGGGCCGTGGTGCAGGGCCGCGAGCCGGCGCGGAGGCGGGGGGCGACCTGGTCCAGCACCTCCTCGGCCAGGTGCCGGTAGGTGGTGATCTTCCCGCCGATGACCGAGGTCAGGCCCCGGGCCGAGCGCCCGTGGTGACGGATCTGGTGGCGGCGGGTGATGGCGCCGGTTTCCCGCAGCCCCTGGCGGGGCAGCGGGCGCACGCCACAGTAGGTGTACAGCACGTCGTCCCGCGTGAGGTCGCACTGCGGGAAGGTGTTGCGGGTTTCCGTCAGCAGGTAGTCCACCTCGGCGGGCGTGGCCCGCAGGGTCGTGGGCTCGTCGTCGCAGCGGCTGTCCGTGGTGCCGATCAGCACGAGGCCGTTCCAGGGCAGGATGAAGAAGGGACGGCCGTCGGAGCGGGCCTCGGCATAGCAGGCGGTGGTGGTCAGCCCGGGAACGCGCGTGACCACGATGTGGGTGCCCCTGGTCGGCCCGAGGAAGCGCGGCAGCGGCCGGCCGGCGGCGGCCAGTATCCGGTCGACCCACGGACCGGCGGCGTTGATGATGGCCTTCGCGTGCCGGGTGGAGCGCTCGCCGGTGCGGGTGTTGCGCACCTCGACGCCGGTCACGGCATTGCGCTCGAGCAGCACCTTCTCGACGGCCGTGTAGGTCTCGATGCGGGCGCCGGCGGCCGCGGCGCCCAGCGCGTTCTCCACGACCAGGCGTTCCACGTAGGTGACCTGGGCATCGTGGTAGACGACGGCGCCCGTCAGGCCGTCGGCCCGGAGGCCGGGCATCTCCGCCAGGGCCTCGTCCTTCGACAGCCGGCGGTGCCCCGGCACGGAACGGCCGATGGACAGCAGGTCGTACACGTAGAGGCCGAAGTCCACGGTGTTCATGCCCCGGCGCGCGTCCGCGTAGACGGGGATCATCAGCGGCAGGGGCCGGACGAGGTGCGGAGCGTTGCGCAGCAGGTTCTCCCGCTCCTGCAGCGACTCGTGCACCAGCCCGAGCTCGCCGAACTCCAGGTAACGCAGCCCGCCGTGGATCAGCCGGCTGGACCAGCGGGTGGTGCTGTTGCAGAGGTCCCCCTGCTCGAGGAGGCAGGTGCGCAGGCCCCGCAGCGCCGCGTCGCGGGCGATGCCGGCGCCGTTGATGCCGCCGCCGACGACGAT
>CAZTGY010000235.1:0-2329 GCA_964613445.1 uncultured Chromatiaceae bacterium
CGTTCATCCAGAAGCCCAGGGGCACCTGGACGGCGATCATGGCCGCGATCAGCCAGTGGAGATTGCGGGCGACGAGGCCCCAGGACGTGGGCGTATTGCGGATCATGGAACGTCCCGGTAGGAGCGGCTTCAGCCGCGATCGCTGCTGCCGGTCGCGGCTGAAGCCGCTCCTACGGAGAGCCGATCCAGGACTTCAACGAGCGCCTCCGGGGGCTGGGCACCGGAGACCGCGTACTGGCCGTTGAAGACGAAAAAGGGCACGCCGCTGACCCCGGCCTGGCGGGCCTGCGCCATGAGGGCCTGCACCCGGTCCTCATCCTTCCCCGTCCGGAGCCCCGCCTCGACCTGATCGGGGTCCATGCCCACCTCCCCGGCGATCCGGGCCAGGACGGCGGGGTCCCCCAGGTCCTCGGAATGGGTGTGGTGGGCGGCGAACAGCTTCTCGGCGAGGGCATTCTGGTCCACGTCCGGGCGTTCACCCGCCCAGTAGAGCAGCACGTGGGCCAGGAGGGTGTTGGGCGACCGGGCCCCCGGCCCCGCCTCGAAGCGCAGGCCTTCGGCCGCCCCGGTCTGGCGCATGCCCTCCATGATGGTGCGGGCGCGCTCCGGGCCAAAGATGGCGGCGTAGTGGGCCTGCCGGTCCTTGCCCTCCCGCGGCATGTCCGGGCTCAGCTGGAAGGGCAGCCAGGTGACGCTGACGGGCAGTTCCGGCCGGCTGGCCAGGGCCCGCTCGAGGCGGCGCTTGCCCACATAACACCAGGGGCAGACGAGGTCGGAAACGATTTGAATCTGCAGCGGTTCGGCCATATTCGGCAGTGTAGGAGCGGCTTCAGCCGCGATTCAACATTGATCTCGCCTCCATTCGTTGGCTGTCGCGCCTAAAGGCGCTCCTACCGGCTTTCCCGAAGCGCCGCCGACACTTAAACTGTGGGGTCGTGGGCCGCCTGTCGCGGCCCCCGTTACCGACCCCGAGACAGAACCTATGGACAACCACCAGCGGCGTGGCGGGCTACCCCTGCCCTCGATAAACCAGCGGCCGGGACCTGTCGTGGCCCCGGGCAAGCAGGGCCTTTATGACCCGGCCCACGAGCACGACGCGTGCGGCGTCGGCTTCGTGGTGGACATCAAGGGCCGGAAATCCCACCAGATCCTCGCCCAGGCGATCCAGGTGCTGCAGAACCTGGACCACCGGGGCGCGTGCGGCTGCGAGGTGAACACCGGCGACGGCGCCGGCGTGCTCCTGCAGATGCCGCACAAGTTCCTGCAGAAGGTCGCGGAAAAGGACGGCTTCACCCTGCCTGCGCCCGGCGAGTACGGCAGCGGCCTGCTGTTCCTGCCCCGCAACGCCAGCAAGCGCCGCAAGCTCGAGGAGAAGTTCGAGCAGATCGTCCAGTCCGAGGGCCAGGTCGTCCTGGGCTGGCGGACGGTGCCCACCAGCAACAAGTCACTGGGCGAGACGGCCCGCGGCTCCGAGCCCTTCGTCCGCCAGGTGTTCATCGGCCGGGATCCCGCGGCGCCGCAGGCGCTCGACGAACTCGCCTTCGAGCGCCAGCTGTACATCATCCGCAAGCGCGGGTACAGCGAGATCCGCACGTCCACCCTGGATGGCGCGGACTTCTGGTACGTCTGCAGCCTGTCCTGCAAGACCCTGGTCTACAAGGGCATGCTCCTCACCGAGCAGCTGACCGCCTACTACCCGGACCTGCGGGATCCCGCGATGGAGACCGCGCTCGCGATGGTGCATTCCCGGTTCAGCACCAACACGTTCCCGAGCTGGGACCGCTCCCATCCCTACCGCTACCTGGCGCACAACGGCGAGATCAACACGCTCCGCGGCAACATCAACTGGATGCGCGCACGGGAGGCCCTGTTCGAGTCGGAGCTGTTCGGCGAGGACATCGCCAAGATCCCGCCGATCGTCAACCCGAACGGCAGCGACTCCGCCATGTTCGACAACGTGCTCGAACTGCTGGTCCTCGCGGGACGCTCGCTGCCCCACGCGATCATGATGATGATCCCGGAGCCCTGGTCGAACCACGCCAGCATGGCGGACGACAAGCGGGCCTTCTACCAGTACCACTCCAGCCTGATGGAGCCCTGGGATGGCCCGGCGTCCATCGCCTTCACCGACGGCAGGAAGATCGGCGCGGTCCTCGACCGCAACGGCCTGCGGCCGTCCCGCTACTACGTCACCAAGGACGACCTGGTGATCATGGCCTCCGAGGCCGGGGTGCTCGACATCCCGCCGGAGAACGTGCTGCGCAAGGGCCGGCTGCAGCCGGGGCGGATGTTCCTCGTGGACACCGAGGAAGGCCGCATCGTCGAGGAC
>CAZTGY010000235.1:2339-5028 GCA_964613445.1 uncultured Chromatiaceae bacterium
CGAACGGCCCAACCGCCACTCGCTCGACGAGCAACTCGGGCACCCCGACTCGCTGCCACCCGCGCCGGCGGTGCCGGCCCCGGATCACGACACGCTGCTGCAGCGGCAGATCGCATTCGGCTACACGTTCGAGGACCAGCGCATCATCCTCACGCCGATGGGCAGGGACGGCGTCGAGGCCGTGGGCTCCATGGGCAACGACACCCCGCTGGCGGCCCTGTCCAGCAAGCCGCGCCTGCTCTTCGACTACTTCAAGCAGCTCTTCGCCCAGGTCACGAACCCGCCGATCGACTGCATCCGCGAGGAACTGATCACGGCGGCGGAGGTCTGGCTGGGCTCGGAAGGCAACCTGCTGGAGCCCCAGCCCGCCGACTGCCGGCGGCTGGAGCTGAAGAGCCCGATCCTGACCAACGAGGAGTTCGCCAAGGTCCGGCGCCTGGAACTGCCCGGCCTGCGGGTTGGCGTGCTTTCCAGCCTGTTCCGCGTCGCGAGGGGCGAGAAGGGCCTCACGGGCGCGCTCGAGGACCTCTGGAACACGGCCCGCCGGATGATCGATACCGAGAGCATCAACGTGCTCATCCTGAGCGACCGGGGCGTGAACCGGGAGTTCGCGCCGATCCCGTCGCTGCTCGCCATCTCGAGCCTGCACCACTACCTGATCCGGGAAGGGCTGCGCACGCGCGTGAGCCTCGTGCTGGAGACCGGCGAGGCGCGGGAGGTGCATCACTTCGCCCTGCTCATCGGCTACGGCGCCAGCGCCATCAACCCGTACCTGGCCTTCGAGACCCTCGACGGCATGATCGTGGACGGCCTCCTGCCCAGCGTGGACCACAAGACTGCCTGCAAGAACTTCGCCAAGGCCGCGACCAAGGGCGTGGTCAAGGTCATGTCCAAGATGGGCGTCTCCGCCGTGCAGAGCTACCACGGCGCCCAGTTGTTCGAAGCCGTCGGGCTCCGCCAGGACATCATCGACGAGCACTTCACCTGGACCGCGTCCCGCGTCGGCGGCATCGGCATGGACGTGGTCGCCCGCGAGGTGCTCCTGCGCCACCAGGCCGCGTTCCCCGAGCGGCCCATCGCCGGCCAGGCGCTGCCCGCCGGGGGCCAGTACCAGTGGCGCGCCAACGGCGAGTACCACCTGTTCAGCCCGGAATCCATCCACCGGCTGCAGAAGGCCGTGCGCACGGGCAGCTTCGCCACCTACAAGTCCTACGCCAGCCTGATCGATGACCAGGCGGGCCACCTCTGCACGCTGCGCGGGCTGCTGGAGTTCAAGCCCGGCAAGGCCATTCCGCTGTCCGAGGTGGAGCCGGCGGAAGACATCATGAGGCGCTTCAAGACGGGCGCCATGTCCTACGGCTCCATCAGCAAGGAGGCCCACGAGACGCTCGCCATCGCCATGAACCGCATCGGCGGCAAGAGCAACACCGGCGAGGGCGGCGAGGACCCCGAGCGCTTCACGGCGCTGGCGAACGGCGACTCGAAGAATTCCGCCATCAAGCAGGTGGCCTCGGGCCGCTTCGGCGTCACCAGCGAGTACCTGGTCAACGCGAAGGAACTGCAGATCAAGATGGCCCAGGGCGCGAAGCCCGGCGAGGGCGGCCAGCTGCCGGGCACCAAGGTCTACCCGTGGATCGCGAAGACCAGGCACACCACGGCGGGCGTCGGGCTGATCTCGCCGCCGCCCCACCATGACATCTACTCCATCGAGGACCTGGCGGAGCTCATCCACGACCTCAAGAACGCGAACCGGGACGCCCGGATCAGCGTCAAGCTCGTGGCCGAGGTCGGCGTGGGCACCATCGCCGCCGGCGTGGCGAAGGCGCACGCCGATGTCGTGCTGATCAGCGGCTACGACGGCGGCACTGGCGCGTCACCCCAGACGTCGATCACCCACGCGGGGCTGCCCTGGGAACTGGGCCTGGCGGAAACCCACCAGACCCTGGTGCTGAACAACCTGCGCAGCCGCATTGCCGTGGAGACGGACGGCCAGCTCAAGACCGGGCGGGACGTGATCGTGGCAGCGCTGCTCGGCGCGGAGGAGTTCGGGTTCGCCACGGCGCCGCTGGTCTCGGTGGGCTGCATCATGATGCGCGTCTGCCACCTCAACACCTGCCCCACCGGCGTGGCGACCCAGGACCCCAAGCTGCGCGAGAAGTTCACCGGCAAGCCGGAGCACGTGGTCAACTTCATGCGCTTCATCGCCGAGGACATGCGCGAGCAGATGGCGCAGCTCGGCTTCCGCACGGTCGAGGAGATGGTGGGTCGCGTGGACCGCCTCGAGCCGAAGAAGGCCATCGACCACTGGAAGGCCAAGGGCTTCGACTTCAGCAACATCCTCTACCAGCCGGACGTGGGCGCCGAGGTCGGCCGCTTCCGCCAGATGGACCAGGATCACGGCCTGGAGAAGTCCCTGGACGTGACCACCCTGCTCGACCTCTGCAAGCCCGCCATCGAGCGCGGCGCGAAGGTCACGGGCGACCTCGCCATCCGCAACGTCAACCGCGTGGTCGGCACGATCACCGGCAGCGAGGTGACGAAGAAGTGGGGCGCGAAGGGCCTGCCCGAGGACACCATCCACCTCCGGTTCAGGGGCTCGGCCGGCCAGAGCTTCGGCGCATTCATGCCGAAGGGCATGACGTTCGAGCTGGAGGGCGACGCCAACGACTACTTCGGCAAGGGGCTGTCC
>CAZTGY010000236.1:0-5007 GCA_964613445.1 uncultured Chromatiaceae bacterium
ACCGGAAGTTTTCGCCCCCGACGCGGGAGGAGATGAAGGACGACATGGAGGCCCTGATCCACCACTTCAAGCTCTTCACCGAGGGCTACTCCGTGCCGGCCGGTGAGGCCTATGCCGCCGTGGAGCACCCGAAGGGCGAGTTCGGCGTGTACCTGGTATCTGACGGCGCCAACAAGCCCTACCGGCTCAAGGTTCGCGCCCCCGGCTTCGCCCACCTGTCTGCCATGGCCGAGATGGTGGAGGGCCACATGCTGGCCGACGTCGTTGCAGTGATCGGCACCCAGGACATCGTCTTTGGCGAGATTGACCGCTGATGGAAGCTGCAAGGACAGAACTTTCCCCGCACCTGCGCGCCGAAATCGACCGCTGGCTGGCGCGCTTTCCGGAAGGCCGACGGCGCTCCGCGGTCATCGGGGCCTTGCATGCAGCCCAGCACGAGAACCACGGCTACCTGACGCGCGAGCTCATGGAGGGCGTGGCGGCCTATCTGGGCCTGCCAGCCATCCAGGTCTTCGAAGTGGCTTCGTTCTACTCCATGTTCGAGACGAAGCCCGTCGGCCGGCACAGCATCTCCGTGTGCACCAACATCTCCTGCATGCTCTGTGGCGGTGAGAAGATCCTCGCCCACGTGGAGAAGCGCCTCGGCATCAAGGTCGGGGAGAGCACGCCCGACGGGCGCTTTTACCTGAAGAAGGAAGAGGAGTGCCTGGCCGCCTGCTGCGGCGCGCCGATGATGATGGTGGACCACAAGTACCACGAGAACCTGACCCCCGCGCGGGTGGACGAGATTCTCGACAGCGTCCGTGACGAGGCTGGAGAGCATCCCCATGACTGATGCCCGTCAGTACGAGCAGAACCTGGTCTGCTTCCAGACGCTGGGCAGGCCCCGGCCCGCCAGCCTCGGGACCTACCGGGAAACCGGCGGGTATGAGGTGTGGGAGAAGATCCTTGCCGGCGGCATGACGCGCGAGCAGGTCATCGACGGGGTCAAGGCGTCGGGCCTGCGGGGGCGCGGGGGTGCCGGATTCCCCACCGGCGTGAAGTGGACCTTCATGCCCAAGGACGCGCCGGGCCAGAAGTACGTCGTGTGCAACTCGGACGAGAGCGAGCCCGGGACCTGCCACGACCGGGAGGTCCTGCGCTACAACC
Organism: uncultured Chromatiaceae bacterium; assembly: GCA_964613445.1. Lineage (GTDB taxonomy): Bacteria > Pseudomonadota > Gammaproteobacteria > Steroidobacterales > SHZI01. Next base: position 1,150 of record CAZTGY010000236.1, read on the forward strand.
CGCATTCGGTCATCGAGGGCATGGCCATCGGCGGCTTCGCGATGGGTGCGACCGTCGGCTACAACTACATCCGCGGCGAGTTCCTTGACGAGCCCGTGCCGGTCTTCGAGGCCGCCCTCCAGGAGGCCTACGCCGCCGGGCTGCTGGGCAGGAACATCCGCGGGTCCGGCATTGACTTCGACCTGCACGCGTTCGTCGGCGCCGGCGCCTATATCTGCGGGGAAGAGACGGCGCTGCTGGAATCCCTCGAGGGCAAGCCGGGCAAGCCCCGCTTCAAGCCGCCGTTCCCGGCAGGCTTCGGCCTCTACGGCCGCCCCACGACCATCAACAACACCCAGTCCTTCGCCTCCGTGCCGACGATCCTCCGCCGCGGACCCAAGTGGTTTGCCGACCTGGGTCCCGAGGGCTCCGGCGGTACGGCGCTGTTCTCGGTGTCGGGTCACGTGGAACGGCCGGGCAACTTCGAACTGCCGCTCGGCATCCCGTTCCGTGACCTCCTCGGGATTGCCGGTGGCGTTCGCGAGGGACGCAGCCTGAAGGCCGTCATCCCCGGCGGGTCCTCGGTTCCGGTGGTCCCTGGCGCGCTGATCATGGACGCGACCATGGACTACAACGGCCTGAAGAAGATCGGCACGTCGCTGGGCACGGGGGCGGTCGTCGTCATGGACGACACCACCTGCATGGTCAGCCTGTTGCGTCGGATCTCGCGCTTCTACTACGCCGAGTCCTGCGGGCAGTGCACGCCGTGCCGCGAGGGCACCGGCTGGCTGTACCGGATGCTGAGCCGGATCCTGGAGGGACAGGGGCGCCAGGAGGACCTCAAGCTCCTGCTGGACGTTGCCAACCGCATCGAGGGGCACACGATCTGCGCGCTGGGCGACGCGGCGGCGTGGCCGGTGCAGAGCTTCCTGCGGCACTTCATGCCCGAGTTCGAGTACATGATCGAGCACGGCGGCCGCTCGATAGTCGATTCCCGCCCCGAGGCGGCCTGAGCGCAGCCCGCGGGGACTGCGAGGAACGCGAGTTTGATGAGCGACAACACGATCAAGATCGAGGTCAACGGCGTCGAACTGGACGCGCGGCCTGGCGAGATGCTGATCGCCGTCACTGACCGGGCGGGCATCTACGTGCCGCGCTTCTGCTACCACGAGAAACTCTCCGTGGCGGCCAACTGCCGCATGTGCCTCGTCGAAGTCGTCAATGCGCCCAAGCCGTTGCCGGCCTGCGCCACTCCCGTCACCAGCGGCATGAAGGTGGCGACGAAATCCCCGAAGGCCATCGGTGCGCAGAAGGCCACCATGGAGTTCCTGCTCATCAACCATCCCCTCGATTGCCCGATCTGCGATCAGGGAGGCGAGTGCGAACTGCAGGACTTGGCGATGGGCTTCGGTCGCGACGTGTCGCGCTTTAGCGAGCGCAAGCGCGTCGTGAAGGACAAGAGCATCGGCCCGCTGGTGTCGACCGACATGACCCGCTGCATCCACTGCACCCGGTGCGTGCGCTTCGGGCAGGAAATCGCCGGCATCCAGGAGCTCGGCACCATCGGGCGCGGCGAGCGGATGCAGATCAGCACCTTCGTCGAACGCAGCGTCGACCACGAGCTGTCCGGGAATATCATCGATCTCTGCCCCGTCGGCGCGCTGAACAGCAAGCCGTACCGGTTCAGCGCCCGTGCCTGGGAGATGCGGGCGCTGCCGACGGTTGCGCCGCACGACTGTGTCGGCTCGAATCTCTCGGCCCACATCCTGCTCGGCAAGGTGAAGCGGGTCGTGCCGCGTGCCAACGAGGCGATCAACGAGACGTGGCTCTCCGACCGGGATCGCTTCAGCTACGAGGGGATCTACGCCGGGCGCGTCGAGCAGCCGATGGTCCGGGACGGCGGCGTCCTGCGCGCGGCCAGCTGGGAGGAGGCCCTCGAGGCGGCGGCCGCGGGAATCGCGGGCTCGGTAGCCAGCGGGGGCGGCGGCATTGGCGCGTGGGCTGCGCCGCACTCAACCCTGGAAGAGGGCTTCCTCCTGCAGAGGCTGCTCCGCCACCTGGGTTCGGACAATCTCGACCACCGGTTGCGCCGCCGCGATTTCCGGCTGCAGGAGCGGGACCCGGTGTTCCCCTGGCTCGGGTTGCCCCTGGCCGAACTGGACCAGGCCGATGCCATCGTCGTCGTCGGCTCGAACCTGCGGCGGGAGGCGCCGTTGATCGCGCACCGGGTGCGCAAGGCAGCCCTGCGCGGTGCCAGCGTGGTGTTCGTCAATCCCGGACGCTACGAGTACCTGCATCCGGTGGCCGGCTACCTTGAAACGGGCCTCGACCTGGTCGGCGGCCTGCGGCGCCTGGTCGCCGACAGCCCCGATGCGGAAGCGTCCGCCGCCGCCGGCCGCCTCCGGGGTGCTGCACGTCCCGTCGTCCTGCTGGGACAGATCGCCGGCCGGCACCCGAGGCTGGCGGACCTGCGCCAGGCCGCGGGCGAACTGGCCCGCCAGTACGGGGCCCGCATCGGCTACGTGTCGGAGGGCGCCAACTCGGCCGGGCTGGCCCTCGCCGGCGTCCTGCCGCACCGGGGAGCTGGTGGCTCACCCGTGGCGCGGGCGGGCCGCAATCTGGCCGAAATGCAGGACCAGCCGCTGGCCGGCCTGGTCCTGCTCAACGTGGAACCCGAGCACGACTGCGCCGACGGCCAGCGTGCGGTAGCTGCCCTGGAGGCCGCCGGGTTCGTGCTGGCGTTGTCCCCCCATCTCAGTCCCGCCGTCGAGGCCCACGCGGATGTGGTGCTTCCCATCGGGACCTTTGCGGAAACCTCGGGTACCTTCGTGAACTGCGAGGGGCGGTGGCAGAGCTTCAATGGCGTGGCGACGCCGGTGGGTGGCAGCCGCCCCGGCTGGAAGGTCCTGCGCGTCCTCGGTAACCTGCTGCAGGTCCCGGAATTCGATTATGCGAGCGCGGAGGATGTTCGCGCCGCCGTGCACGGCCTGGCGGCGGCCGTGCAACCGGACAACACGGTGGCCGTGACGGCCATTCCCCCGGCCGCACCGTCGGCGGCCATAGCCGCCGCCGACCTGGACGTTCCCATGTACCGGACCGACGGCATCCTGCGCCGCGCGGCCGCCCTCCAGCAGACGCGAGAAGCCCGTGGGTAGCGTTCCCTTCCTCCAGGCACTCTGGCTGTCGCTCCCCGAGCTCGCCCGCACGTTGCTGGTGATGGTTGGGCAGATCCTCGCGGTCACGATCGTGATCATCCTCTGCGTGGCGTTCCTCACCTACCTGGAGCGCAAGATCATCGGCTACATGCAGAACCGGATCGGCCCCAACCGTGTTGGCCCCCGGGGCTGGTTCCAGCCATTTGCGGACGTGATCAAGCTGCTCCTCAAGGAAGTGGTCGTCCCGTCGAGCGCCAACCGCTTCCTGTTCGTGATCGCGCCCCTGCTCTCGATCGTGCCGGCCCTCGCAACCTGGGCCGTGATACCGCTCTTCCCCGGCTTCGCCATTGCCGAGATCGACGCCGGCCTGCTGTACGTCCTGGCCCTGACCTCGCTGAGCGTCTACGGGGTGATCCTCGCGGGCTGGGCCTCCAACTCCAAGTACGCGCTCCTGGGCGCGATGCGCTCGGCGGCCCAGATCGTGGCCTACGAGATCGCGATGGGCTTCGCCCTGGTGGGGGTCCTGATGGCCGGGGGCAGCCTGAACCTTGGCAAGCTCGTCGAGGCCCAGTCGGGCGGCCTGTTGAGCTGGTTCTGGCTGCCGTTGTTCCCGTTGTTCATCATCTACTTCGTCTCGGGCGTGGCGGAGACCAACCGCGCGCCCTTCGACGTGGCCGAGGGCGAATCGGAGATCGTCGCCGGCTTCCACGTCGAGTATTCGGGC
>CAZTGY010000237.1:0-978 GCA_964613445.1 uncultured Chromatiaceae bacterium
TGGTGGCCGAGGCAGATGCCGAAGACCGGAATCCCCGCCGCAATGATCTCGCGGATCGCCTCGATGGCATACGTGCACGGCTCCGGGTCGCCCGGCCCGTTGGACAGGAACACGCCATCCGGCCTGAGTGCCAGCACCTTGTCCGCGGGCGTCTCCGCCGGGACCACCGTGACCCGGCAGTCGTTGTCGACGAGCAGGCGCAGGATGTTGCGCTTGATGCCGAAGTCGTAGGCCACCACGTCGAAGACGCCACTGCGCTTCGGCCGGATGGGCGTGGGTCCGGGCCACATGGCGCCCAGGCTCCACTGGTAGGCATCCTTGGCACTGACGATCCTGGCCAGGTCCATGCCGGCCAGGCCCGGGAAGCGCCGGGCGTGATCGATGGCAGTCTTCGCGTCCACCGCGCCGGTCATGATGCAGCCGGACATGGCGCCCTTGTCGCGCAGGATCCGCGTGAGCTTGCGGGTGTCGATCTCCGCGATGGCCACGATGCCCGCGCGCTGCAGGAATTCCGGCAGGTCCAGCTCGCCCCGCCAGCTGCTGGAAACCGCCGGCAGGTCCCGGATCACGAGGCCGGCGGCAAAGACCTTCTCGCTCTCCTGGTCTTCGCTGTTGGTGGCGGTATTGCCGATGTGCGGGTAGGTGAGCGTGACGATCTGGCGGCAATAGGAGGGATCGGTGAGGATCTCCTGGTAGCCCGTCATCGCCGTGTTGAAGACGAGGTCGCCGCCCTTCTCGCCTTCCGCTCCGACGGACCAGCCTTCCATCACCAGCCCGTTCTCGAGCGCCAGGTACGCCTTCTTGCGACTCATGTCTTCTCCACCTCGACGCGGCGATTGATCGATGCCGCGATGCTTCCCGCTCCGAAACCGTTGTCGATGTTCACGACCGCGACACCCGCGGCGCAGCTGTTGAGCATCGCGAGCAGCGCCGCGAGCCCGCCGAACGAAGCTCCATAACCGATGGACGTCGGCACTG
>CAZTGY010000237.1:988-4991 GCA_964613445.1 uncultured Chromatiaceae bacterium
AACACCGTGCCATCCTGCAACGCGAGCAACGCCTGTTCCATCACGCTGTGTCCATGCCGCTGTGAACTCGTCTGTCCGGGGTCGCGTGTGCTTCTGCCAGGCGCATCGGTGCCAAGCAGGACTCAGCCGGCAATCCGCCGCGGCCGAACCCGCTCATCTGGTCTCTCCGGGAAGCCGGCGTATTCTAAACGACGGGGCGGGGCGAGGACACCCCTCAAAGCGCCCGCTCAGGCCGGAAGGCCCAGCACCTCGCGCAGGGAATACAGCCGGGCCGGTCTGCCGACGAGCCAGCCTGCGGCCCGGAGGGCCCCCCGGGCGAACAGCGCCCGGTCGGTCGCCCGATGGCCGAGTTCCAGCTGCTCCTCGGCGCCGGCCAGCAACACGGTGTGCTCGCCCACGATGGCGCCCGCCCGCAGCGAGGCAAAGCCGATGGCGCCGGCGGGCCGGCTCCCCTCGGCCAGGCCGGCGCGGGAATAGACGGCCACGTCACCCAGCCGCTGGCCGCGGGCCGCAGCCGCCGCTTCACCGAGCTGGAGCGCAGTACCCGATGGCGCGTCCTTCTTGTGCCGGTGGTGCGCCTCGGTGATCTCCACGTCGAAGTCCGGCCCGAGGAGCGCCGTCGCCTGCCGCACGAGCTCGGTGAGGACCGTGATGCCGAGGCTCATGTTGCGCGCATGCAGGACCGGAATGCGGGCGGCGGCGGCCTGCAGGGCGGCCACCTCCGGCGCGCCCAGCCCGGTCGTGCCGACCACCAGCGCCTGGCCGCCCGCGGCGCAGGCCTGCGCGTGGCGCGCGGTGACTGCCGGCGCCGTGAAATCGATCACCACCTGGGGGGCCGCGCCCACGCCCTGCAGTGCTTCGTCGAGGCTGCCGGTGATGCGCACGCCAACGGGATCGAGGCCGGCGACCTGGCCCGCATCGCGGCCCAGGGCGGGATCACCGGGCTCCCCCAGGGCCCCGGCCAGCTGGTGTTCGCCGCCGGCCGCAATGAGGCGGACGAGCGCCGTCCCCATCCGCCCGCTCGCACCGAGCACCGCTATTCGCGCCATCGAACACCGCCCATCCGCCGCCCGGACATCAGGGCGACATCTTCTCAAAAAACCGGCGTACGCCATCGAGCCAGGACCGATTCCGGGGGCGGTGCCGGTCGCCACCGGCCACCAACGCCTCGTTGAAGGCCTCGAGGAGGCGCTTCTGCTCCGGCGTCAGGTTGACCGGCGTCTCGACTTCGACCCGGCAGAAGAGGTCGCCGGGGCCGCTGCCCCGCACGGGCCGGACGCCCTTGCCCCGCAGGCGGAACACCCGGCCGGACTGGGTCTCCGCCGGGATCTTGAGCGTCACCTCGCCGTCGAGCGTTGGCACCTGCACGGCACCGCCCAGCGCGGCGACGGCGAAGTTCACCGGAATGCCGCAGGACAGGTCGGCCCCGTCCCGCTCGAAGATGTCGTGGGGCTGGATCCGGATCTCGACGTAGAGGTCACCCGGGGGGCCGCCGTTCTGGCCCGCCTCGCCTTCGCCCGTGAGCCGGATGCGGTCACCGTTGTCGACGCCGGCCGGCACCTTGACCGCCAGGGTCTTGCTCTTCTGCACCCGGCCGCGCCCCTGGCAGGTCCCGCAGGGGCTCTCGACCTGCTGCCCGCTGCCACGGCACGCGGGGCAGGCCTGCTGGATGGAGAAGAAGCCCTGGGACATGCGCACCTGGCCGGCGCCGTCGCAGGTCTTGCAGGTGACCGGCTTGGTGCCCGGCTTGGCGCCGGAGCCGCCGCAGGTCTCGCAGTTGACCACCGTGGGCAGCGTGAGGTTGACCGTGTCGCCGAAGACGGCCTGCTCCAGCGTCAGCGCCAGCTCGTAGCGCAGGTCCGCCCCGCGAAACACCGTCGAGCGGCCACGGCGGCCGCCGCCGAAGATGTCGCCGAACACGTCGCCGAAGATGTCCCCGAAGGCGTCACCCGGGCTGAATCCCGGCCCGCCGCGCCCGCCGCCCGCGGCGGCCTCGACGCCGGCATGGCCGTGCTGGTCGTAGACCGCCCGCTTGTCCTTCTCCGACAGGACCTCGTAGGCCTCCTTGGCCTCCTTGAAGGCGGCCTCGGCCTGCGGATCGTCGGGATTGCGATCCGGGTGGTGCTTCATGGCAAGCCGGCGATAGGCCTTCTTGATGTCGGCCTCGCTTGCGTCGCGGCTTACCCCGAGCACTTCGTAGTAGTCACGCTTCGCCATGCGCTAGACCAATGCAATGACGGCCCGGTGCGCTGCACCGGGCCGTCGGGTTATCGGGAACGGGGCACGTCAGCCGGTGCCGGAGCGGCCGCCCTTGCCATCCTTGACCTCCTCGAACTCGGCATCGACGACCCCGTCGTCAGCGCCACCCGGGCCGGCGCCAGGCTCCTGGCCACCCGGTGCGCCTCCGCCGGAGGCCTGCGCCTGCTCGTAGGCCTTCTGCGCCAGGGCCGCCGAAGCCTCGGCCAGCGCCTTGCTCTTGAGCTCGATCTTGGCCTTGTCGTCGCCCTTGATCACGTCCTTCAGGTCGGAAAGCGCCGACTCGATGCGGCCGCGCTCGGCAGCATCCACCTTGTCGCCCAGGTCGCGCAACGAGCGCTCCGTGGCGTGCACCAGCGCATCAGCCTGGTTGCGCGCACCGACGAGCTCGAGGAACTGCCGGTCCTCCTCGGCGTGGGTCTCCGCCTCGCCGACCATGCGCTTGATCTCGTCCTCGGACAGGCCGCTCGAGGCCTTGATGACGATCTTCTGCTCCTTGCCCGTGGCCTTGTCCTTCGCCGACACGTTGAGGATGCCGTTGGCGTCGATGTCGAACGTGACCTCGACCTGCGGCATGCCGCGGGGCGCCGGCGGCAGGTCGCTGAGGTCGAAGCGGCCCAGCGACTTGTTGTGGCGCGCCTGCTCCCTCTCGCCCTGCAGGACGTGGATGGTCACGGCCGTCTGGTTGTCGTCGGCCGTGGAGAACGTCTGGTTCGCACGGGTCGGGATCGTGGTGTTCTTCTCGATGAGCTTCGTCATCACGCCACCTAGGGTCTCGATGCCCAGCGACAGCGGGGTCACGTCGAGCAGCAGCACATCCTTGACCTGGCCGGAGAGCACACCCGCCTGGATGGCGGCGCCGACGGCGACGGCCTCGTCCGGGTTGACGTCCTTGCGCGGCTCCTTGCCGAAGAAGTTCTTGACGGCCTCCTGGACCTTGGGCATGCGCGTCTGGCCGCCGACGAGGATCACGTCGTGGATGTCGCCGACCTTCAGCCCGGCATCCTTGACCGCCGTCCGGCACGGCCCGATGGTGCGCTCGACCAGCTCTTCGACCAGGGACTCGAGCTTGGCGCGGGTCAGGCGGATGTTCAGGTGCTTCGGGCCGCTGGCGTCCGCCGTGATGTAGGGCAGGTTCACCTCGGTCTGCTGCTGGGATGACAGCTCGATCTTGGCCTTCTCGCCAGCCTCCTTCAGGCGCTGCATGGCCAGCGGATCGCGGCGGATGTCCATGCCGCTCTCCTTCTGGAACTCGCCCGCCAGGTACTCGATGACGCGCATGTCGAAGTCCTCGCCACCGAGGAAGGTGTCGCCGTTCGTGGAGAGCACCTCGAACTGGTGCTCGCCGTCGATCTCGGCGATCTCGATGATCGAGATGTCGAAGGTGCCGCCGCCGAGGTCGTACACGGCGATCTTCCGGTCGCCGCGCTGCTTGTCCATGCCATAGGCCAGCGCCGCCGCCGTGGGCTCGTTGATGATGCGCTTCACGTCCAGGCCGGCGATGCGGCCGGCATCCTTGGTGGCCTGGCGCTGGGAATCGTTGAAGTAGGCGGGCACCGTGATCACGGCTTCCGTGACGGCCTCCCCGAGGTAGTCCTCGGCCGTCTTCTTCATCTTCATGAGCACGCGCGCGGAAACCTCGGGCGGGGCCATCTTCTTGCCGTTGGCCTCGACCCAGGCGTCGCCGTTGTCAGCGGCCACGATCCTGTAGGGGACCATGCCGATGTCCCGCTGCACGACCTCGTCC
>CAZTGY010000238.1:0-4972 GCA_964613445.1 uncultured Chromatiaceae bacterium
GTAGGAGCGCCTTCAGGCGCGACCCCCCTCCCGCGAGAATCGAGTCCGCGAGTCTCGAGCGGGAGGGGGGTCGCGGCTGAAGCCGCTCCTACGACCTGTCCGGGTTCGGCTACACTCCCGCCGCATGAAAACCGCCACATCGTCCGACTTGTGCCACGCCGTGGACAGCCTGGCCGCGCTCGTCGGCAGCACGCCCCTCGTCGAGATCCACTACCGCTTCAACGGCCAGCCGCGGCGGATCTACGCAAAATACGAGTCCATGAACATGACGGGCAGCGTGAAGGACCGCATGGCGCTGCACATCCTCCGCCGGGCTGCCGAGCGGGGCGAACTGCAGCCGGGCGCGGTCATCGTCGAGGCCTCCAGCGGCAACACGGGAATCTCCTTCTCCGCCATTGGCCGGGCGCTGGGCCACCGGGTGCGGATCTACATGCCGGACTGGATGAGCCTGGAGCGCACCCAGCTGATGCACGGACTCGGAGCCGACGTGATTCCGGTATCCAAGGCCCAGGGCGGCTTCGTCGGCTCCGTGCGCATGACCGAGGAATACGCGAAGGAAAACCCGCGCGCCTACCTGCCCCGCCAGTTCGCCAACCCCGACAACGCCGAGGCCCACGAGCTCACGACCGGTCGCGAGATCGAGTCCCAGCTGGCCCGGATGGGACGGCAGGCCGATGCATTCGTGGCGGGCGTCGGCACCGGCGGCACGGTGATGGGCGTGGGCCGCGCCCTGCGCGGCAAGGGCCGCAACGTGCGCGTCCACCCGCTGGAGCCGGCCAACTCACCGACGCTCCGGACGGGCAAGAAGGTGGGCAGCCACCGCATCCAGGGCATCAGCGACGAGTTCATTCCCTCGATCGTCCGGCTGGATGAGCTGGATCCCGTGGTGGACGTCTGGGACGGCGATGCCATCCTGATGGCGCAGACGCTCGGCCACCGGCTGGGGCTGGCCATGGGCATCTCGTCGGGCGCCAACGTGGTCGGGGCCATGAGGCTCGTCGAGGAGCTGGGACCCGACGCCACGGTGGTCACCGTGCTGCCGGATTCGAACAAGAAATACCTGTCAACGGCACTGCCCCAGGCAGAGCCGCCACAGGACGACTACATGACGCCCCAGGTCCAGCTCCAGTCCTTCGTCAGCGTGCGCTAGCCGGGAAGAATTCGCATGGGTCCGCTCCGCTACATCTTTTCCGCCTTCGTCCTTGCCATGTGGGTGATCTGCGGCATCGGGGTGGCGAGTGGCCAGTGGACCGGCATCCACTGGCTGATGCTGGGGCTGGCCCACCTGGGCTGCGCGATCATCTTCGCCAACTTCGTCCTGGTCTTCTCCTACGGCTATGGCATCAGCATGGTGCTGGTGAACGGTGCCGTGATGGCCTGGCGGCCGACTCCCGCCGTGCTCATGATCGGCGGGCTCGGGCTGCTCTACGGGCTGCGGCTCACCTGGTTCGTCTACGCGCGTTACCGGAGCCGGGGTTACTCGACGACCCGCGCGAGAGGCGAGAGCGCCAACTCGGGCGTACCGCTGCCCCTGCGCCTCTTCATGTGGGTGTCCTGCGGCTGGCTCATGACGTTCGTCGCGATGCCGGCCTGGGTGGTGTCCGGTGCAATGGAACTGACGGCAGGGGTGCTGGCCGGTGGCGGGCTCATGCTCGCGGGCCTCGTGCTCGAGTCCATTGCAGACGCGCAGAAGCAGGCTGCCAAGGCCCTGAACGCGTCCACCTTCGTGACGTCAGGCCTCTACGCGCGGCTGCGCCACCCGAATTACCTGGGTGAGATCGTCTTCCAGGCCGGGCTGATCGTGGCCGCCGCCGCGGCCTCGACCGGGGGATGGGCCCTGGCCGTCGGTGTCGCCGGACCGATGTACATCGTGATCCTCATGTTCTATGCGGCCCGGGACCAGGACCGCCAGCAGAGCCAGCGCTACGGCACCGATCCCGCTTACGCGGCCTGGCGCGGCCGTACCAGCTGCCTGCTGCCGGGGTTCTGAACGGAGAGACTGGCCAGATGATCGTCAACTGCGTTGCCTACCGCGCGGGGAAGAGCCTCGGGAACATCCCGGTCGACGACATCAGCGAGGTTCTGAAGGAACCCGAGACCTTCATCTGGCTCGGGATCCACGAACCGGACATCGCCCTGCTGCGCAAGGTCCAGGAGGAGTTCTCGCTTCACGAGCTCGCCATCGAGGACGCAATGCATGCCCACCAGCGGCCCAAGCTGGAGACGTACGCAGACTCGCTCTTCATCGTGGTGGACACGGCCCAGATGGTGAACGACGAGGTGCAGTTCGGCGAGACGCACCTCTTCGTGGGCCGGAACTACATCATCACGATCCGCCACGGCTCCTCGGTGAGCTACGCGCCCGTCCGCCAGAAGTGCGAGACGGCGCCCCAGCGGCTCGGCATGGGTCCCGGCTATGCGCTCTACTCTGTCATCGATTTCGTCGTGGACAACTACCAGCCCGTGGCGGAGCGGCTGCAGGCGCGCTTCCAGGAACTGGAGCAGGAGATCTTCGAAAAGTCCTTCGACAGGGAGTCCATCGGCAAGCTGTACAAGTTGAAGGGCGAGCTGATCAAGCTGCGGGACGCGGTCGGCCCGATCAACGACATCAGCAGCCAGCTGATCCGCTTCCACGAGGACGTCGTCCGCAAGGAACTGCGGCCCTACTTCCGCGACATCGAGGACCACGTCACCCGCATTACCAAGGGCGTGGACACGATCCGCGAGATGCTCACCACGGCGATCCAGGTGAACCTGGCGCTGGTGACGGTGGGCCAGAACGAAGTCGTGAAGCGCCTGGCCGGCTGGGGCGCCATCCTGGCGATCCCGACGGTGGTGTTCAGCATGTACGGCATGAACTTCAAGTTCATGCCGGAGCTGGGCGGCCGGTTTGCCTATCCGCTGGTGGTGGGCGGCACGCTGCTGGCCTGCGCGCTGCTGCACCGGCGGCTGGTGCGGGCGGGGTGGATCTAGGCTGCACTGGGTAGACAAGGCGGCAAATATATGTACAATTACCTGTACATATGGGGAGCCCCCAATTGGACGCCATCACCTACACCACCGCACGAGCCAAGCTGGCCGACACGATGGACCGGGTCTGCGAAGACCACGAGGCCATCATCATCACGCGGAATGGCCAGCAGTCCGTGGTCATGATGTCGCTCGACGACTACAAGGCCCTGGAAGAAACGTCCTATCTGCTGCGCAGCCCGAAGAATGCCCGGCGCCTGCTCGAATCCATTGCCGACCTGGAAGCGGGGCGGGGCAAGGCGCGAAAACTCGCGGAATGAAGCTGGTCTTCTCGGAGCAGGCCTGGGCTGACTACCTGCACTGGCAACAGACCGACAGGAAGCTGCTGCAGAGAATCAATGCGTTGATCAGGGAGATATCCCGGTCTCCCTTTGCTGGCATCGGCAAGCCCGAGCCCCTGAAGAACGCATTGTCCGGCTACTGGTCCCGCCGCATCAATGACGAGCACCGCATCGTGTACAGGATCGCGGGTGACGAGATGCTGATCGCACAGCTGAGGTACCACTACTAGCTGCAGCCAGCCCGGGCTCAGCGTCGCCAGGGCGATATTCCCCGGATCCCCGCCGCGAACCGCGCATGAGCCTCCAGGTCCACGGGCCGGTGCCTCACCCGGGTGCCGGCCGGGGACTTGCCGAGGTAATTGCCGCCCTTCCAGTCTGTGGCCGGCCGCACGGGACGCGGCTCGAAGCCACCGCCGCAGTTGGGACAGACATTGCCCAGCACGTTCTCGACGCAGGGCGCGCAAAACGTGCACTCGAAGCTGCAGATGCGCGCCTCCGGGGAGTCCGGCGACAGGGCCTTGTTGCAGTTCTCGCAGGTGGGACGGAGTTCGAGCACGGTATGTGTCCCGGTCAGGTCCTGGCCGCCGCGAGCATGGCCTCCCGCCGCGCCAGGCTTTCAGCCGGCCAGTACCGGCTGCGGTCGTAGTACTCGGGCATGGCGGGAGTGCCGGGCGGGAGTATCACCCAGGGCTGCTTGGAGGCCGTGAAGATGTGGATGTCCGGCGGCAGCCGGTCGGGGTCGTCGAGCGTGCCGACCCGCACGAACGCGACCAGGATCCCCGCACCGGCGTAGTGGCTCCAGACCGCGATCCGGCACTTCGGGCAGCGGGCGATCTGCTGGCCCTTGCCGCTGCTGGACGGCGTGTCCACGAACTCGGGCACCTCATCGCCGAGCAACGTGATCCGCTCGCTCTCGAGCATGGCGTTCAGCGCAAAGGACGCCCCGCTCTCCCGCTGGCACCACCGGCAGTGGCAGCAGTGCACGAACAGCGGTGCGGATTCGAGCTGGTAGCGGATGTGGCGGCAGGTGCAGCCGCCGGAAAGCGGGTATCCGGAACTCATGAAACTCGCCCCTTCAACGATCAGCCGGGTGATTCACCCCATCGTACGTCGGAACCGGACCGAGGTCGAAGGGATTGACGCCCTCCAGGCACGCGACGTTGTAGCCGTACTCTCCGGGATTCGAACGGCGCTGGTGGTGGGTATAAATGCCACAGACCGAGCAGAAGTAGTGCTTCGCCGTCCGGGTATTGAACTGGTACAGCCTGAGCACATCCTCCCCTTTCAGGATCCGGATCCCGTCGAGAGGCACCGAGGCCACGATGGCGCCCCTGCGCCGGCAGATCGAACAGTCGCAGCGGCGGGGATTCACGATCCCGTCGGGCAGGGAAAGTTCGAGGACGACAGCTCCGCAGTGGCAGGTGGCGCGGTGCTTGTCGCGGATGGTTGTTGAACCGACGGTCTTGATCAGCGGCCGATACCCCCAACGCATGCCCGGGCGTGCAGCCGCACTCCTAACGCCCGGGCTACCTTCAGAACAGTCGCCAGGCTGGGATTACCGCCCGCGCTGAGCGCACGGTACAGGCTCTCCCGACTGAGGCCGGCCGCCTCCGCCACCTTCGTCATGCCCTTGGCCCGGGCGATATCCCCCAGTGCCCGGG
>CAZTGY010000239.1:0-1169 GCA_964613445.1 uncultured Chromatiaceae bacterium
GCGCCACCTGATCCTGCCGCTTGCCCTCCTTGCATTCGCGACTACGGCCAACGCCCAGTTCATGCCCGAGAAGCTCTCGCCGATCGGCGAGAGGATCGTGGCGGCGATGAAGAGCGACATCCGTCCCGCCGAGGACACGGCCCGGGACGCCGAGCGCAAGCCGCGCCAGACGCTGGAGTTCTTCGGCCTCAGGGAGGACATGCGGGTCGTCGAGCTGGTGCCGGCCGGTGGTTACTTCACGAAGATCCTCGGGCCGGTGCTGGCCGACAAGGGCGAGTTCTACGTCGCGCTCGGCACGACGCGCCTCGAGCCCGTGCTGAAGTCCACGCCGGCACTCTCAAGGGTCAGGGTGGCGCAGACCGACGCGAAGCTGGTCCCTGCGCCCGGCAAGATGGGGCTCTTCGACCTCGGCGACTTCTCCCTCGGCGTGAAGGACGCGGACCTCGTGCTGACCTTCCGCAATTACCACAACATTACGCCGTCGGGCCGGGCCAGCCTGAACCGCGCCGTGTTCGCGGCGCTCAAGTCCGGCGGGCACTACGGCATCCTGGATCACACGCGGCGGCACAACGAGCCGGAGACCAGCGAGAACTGGCGGCGCATGGACCCGGTGCTGGTCATCAAGGAAGTGCAGGCCGCCGGGTTCGTGCTGGAGGACTTCTCCGGCATCCACTACACCCCGGACGACGAGTTGCGTTACGAGGTGGGCCGCAAGTCAGTGACGGGCAATACCGACCGCTTCGTGCTGCGCTTCCGGAAGCCCTGATCCGGCGGCGCCCGTCGTGCGCACTGCCACGGCTGCGGTCCTGCTGCTCCTCGCTGTCAGTGCCGGTGCGGAGAAGCTGACCCTCGAGCGGCTCTTCAGCGGCCCGGACCTCTCCGGCGCCAGCCTGCGCGCGCCGCAGATCTCGCCGGACGGGCGCCTGGTCACCTACCTGAAGGGCAAGCCGTCCAACCCGGGCCAGCTCGACCTCTGGGCCTGGGACACCAGGGCGCGGCGGCACCGGGTGCTGGTGGATTCCGCCGTGCTGGCGCCCCCTGGGCACGCGCTGTCCGCCGAGGAGGAGGGCCGCCGGGAGCGCCAGCGGAGCGCCGCGTTCTCGGGGATCGTCGAGTACCAGTTCTCCCGGGATTCCCGCTGGTTGCTCGTGCCGCTGGCCGGCGACATC
>CAZTGY010000239.1:1179-4933 GCA_964613445.1 uncultured Chromatiaceae bacterium
GCCAGTCCGTGCCGGGCACCGCGGGCCGGCTAGAGCTGCGTCTACGTCAGCCCTGCCCCGGCGCCGCGGGCCGTGCGCCGCCTGACAGACACGGACGCCTGGGAGACCGATGCCCGGTTCTCCCCCCGGGGGCGCTACGTGAGCTTCGTGCGTGACCGGAACCTGGTCATCCACGATCTCGGCAGCGGGCAGGAGCGGGCGGTGACGACGGACGGCGGCGGTGCCATCAGCTTCGCCACTGCCGAGTTCGTGGCCCAGGAGGAGATCGGCCGCAGCACCGGCTACTGGTGGTCCCGGGATGACTCGCGCATCGCCTACACGCGGGTGGACGAGTCGCCGGTCGCGGAAGTCGAGCGCTTCCAGATCAACGCGGACAGCGTGCAGGTGGTCCGGCAGCGCTATCCCGCGGCGGGAACCCCCAACGCGAGGGTGGATCTCTACGTGACCGCCACCCGGGGCGGCCCGCCCGTACGGGTCGACCTGGGTCCCGAGCCCGACATCTACCTGGCCCGGGTCGACTGGTTCCCCGACGGCAGCGCGCTCGCCGTGCAGCGCCAGAGCCGGGACCAGAAGATCCTGACGTTGCTCGCGGCGAACCCCGTCTCCGGCGCCACCCGCGAGCTGCTGACCGAGCGGAGCCCCGCCTGGGTAGGCGTGAACGACGAGCTCACCTTTCTCGAGGATTCCGGCCAGTTCATCTGGTCGTCGAGCCGCACGGGCTTCAGGCACCTGTACCTGTATGGGGCCGATGGCAGGCTGGTGCGGCCGCTGACGGCCGGCGAGTGGAACGTCGTGGGCGACGGCGGCCGGCGTGCGCTGAAGGCCGTGGACGAGAAGCGCGGGCTCGCGTACTTCACGGCGAGTGCGGAGAGTCCGCTGGAGCGGCACCTGTACTCGGTGCCCCTCCGCGGCCCTGACGGGCGCATGCGCCGGCTCACCGCCGAGGCCGGCTGGCATTCGGTCACCATGCCCGAGAGCGCACGGTCATTCCTCGACACCTGGTCCACGCCCGAACGCCCGCCGTCCGTCACGCTCCGGGAGCCATCCGGGAAGGCCATCGACGTCCTGGTGCCGAATGACCTGGACGCGGCGCATCCCTACGCCCGCTACCTGGATGAGCACGTGCCGACCGAGTTCGGCTCCATCCGGGCGGCCAGTGGCGATGAGCTGTACTACCAGATCAACAAGCCGCGCGTGCTGGAGCCCGGGCGCCGCTACCCGGTGATCGTGGACGTGTATGGCGGCCCCGAGTCCCAGAGCGTCCGCCGCGCCTGGCAGAATTCCGCGCGCAGCAACACGGGCTTTTTCCACCAGTACCTGGCCCAGCAGGGCTACGTGGTGTTCAGCCTGGACAATCGCGGCACCGGGTACCGTGGTGTCGCCTTCGAGACGGCGCTCCACCGGCAGTTGGGCTCGGTGGAGGTGGAGGACCAGGTGCGTGGCGTCGGGTTCCTGAAGACCCTGCCCTACGTGGACGGGGACCGGATCGGCATCTTCGGCTGGAGCTACGGGGGGTACATGGCCCTCATGTGCGCGATGCGGGCGCCCGACAGCTATGCCGCGGCCGTCGCCGGCGCGCCGGTCACCGACTGGCGGCTGTACGACACGCACTACACGGAGCGCTACATGGGCACGCCCGGGGACAACCCCGCGGGCTATGCGGCCGCCACGGTGATGACCCACGCCGCCGGGCTCCAGGACCCGCTGCTGGTCATCCACGGCATGGCCGACGACAACGTGCAGTTCACCAACAGCACGGCACTCTTCAAGAGCCTGCAGGACCTGGGGAAGCCCTTCGGCATCATGGCCTACCCGGGCAGCAAGCACGGACTGCTGCGCATGCCCGGCACGGGCCGGCACGCCTACGAGGCGATCGTGCGGTTCTTCGACGAAAATCTCCGCGCCCGGGACTGAGCGCGCCGGGCCGCTAGCGGCCGTCAAGCTGCCTCGACCAGGCGAGCTCGAAGCGCAGGGCGACGACCCAGGCGTTGTCGAGGCTCGGGTCGTTCCCCGGATTGACGATGTATTGCACATCCGGCTGCAGCACCAGCCAGCCGGTGATGGGTGCCCGCCAGGTCAGCTCGATGGTGGTCTCGTGGTTGTCGGTACCCAGCCCCTCGAGGCGGCGGCTGTCCTCGAACTCGTCGCCCACCAGGCCGATGGCGACGGCCAGCCCGAGCTCGTCGTCCGGACGGCGCGTCGAGAAGCTTGCAATGCTGGTGCCGAAGCCCACGTAGCCGTCAAAGGGATTGAAGCGCTCCTCGGCCTGGCCAATGCGGAGGAAGCCGGCCACCGTGGCCGAGTCGCCCCGCCACATCGTCCGGTCGGCGATCGCATACCAGCCTTCATTGCCGTCGTCCTGCGGGCCGCCCGGGGACGTGAGCGGGTCGAAATCTGCCGTGTACAGCCAGGCGCCAACAGCGAGCTTGCGCCAGTCGTCGCCGCTCCAGCCCACCTCGGCGACGACGAGCGCGCCGTCATCGCCCGACAGGTCGATCCGGTTGCTTTCGGGATCGTCGGGGTTGCCCGGCACGCCATCCAGGACGGCGAACTGCCCGTAGCCGCCGGTGCCCCAGCCCGTGCGGACGCGCAGCGCCAGGGAGCTTATGGGAAAGATGGACGGGCCGTTCAGTCCCGACTGGCTGAAGTCCGTGCCAATGCCGTGGGCGGAATTGAGGAACAGCCCGCCTGTCTCGGTGGCGTCGAACTCGGAGTTGAGGTCGTACAGGCCAACCCGCAATGACGCGCCATCGTCCTGCCCGGGCGCCCAGTCCAGCCAGGCCTCGAAGAGGCGCCATGCCCGGGGTGCGTCGATGTTGCTGACGATGTGCGCGTCGCCGACGTACTCCGCGCTGAACTCGTTGGAATTGTTGTAGAGGCCGTAGAGGAGTCCCGAGAGCCCCGGGATGCCGAAGATGCTGCCACGCCCGGCATTGAGCTGCAGGTCCAGGTTATCCAGGTAGGTGCCCCCGGTTTGCAGGCCGCCGGACAGGTTGCTGATGGGTTCGCCCGTGTAGGTGGCATCGAAGGTGATGGCTGGCGCGGCCGGCTGGGCAACCAGCGACGGTGGCGACAGGCAGAGGGCGAGGACCGGCAGCAGGACCGTGCCGGGCAGGATTGAGCGGGGCAATCGACGACTCCTGTTGGAACGCGGGACAATCTAGCAACTCCCGTTGGAGGTCCTCAACCCGTGACCATCGTCCTGACCACTCCACGACTCACCGTGCGGCAATTCACCACAGCGGATGCTGCAGAACTGCACGGGATCTGCGGTGACCGTCGCACGATGCGCTACGTGGGCGATGGCATGGTGCTGTCCCGCCCGCGTTGTGCGGAATGGATCGCGGAATCGCTGGCCGACTATGCCACCCGGGGCCACGGCGCCTGGGCCCTCCATGTGGCGGACGATGAAAGCATGGCGGGTTACTGCGGCATCGTTGCGGCGCGCCGCCGGGCCGATCCGGAAATCATCTACGCGTTGCGTCCCGCATTGTGGCGGAGGGGTCTCGCGAGTGAACTGGTGCCTGCATTGCTCGATCACGGCTTCCGCACCTGCGGCCTCCAGCGCCTGGTTGCCACCGTCCGGCCCGAGAATCACGCCTCCGTGCGCGTCCTCGAGAAAGCCGGCATGCACTGCGCTGCCGAGGAACTGGGCCCAGAAGGCATCCCGATGCTCATCTACGCGCTGGAGCGATAGAGAGGCACCGGGTTTGGCATCTGGGTATTTCCGCTGCCCGGCAGCGGAAATACCCAG
>CAZTGY010000240.1:0-4907 GCA_964613445.1 uncultured Chromatiaceae bacterium
CCCCAGATGCCAAACCCGGTGCCTCTCCTCCTACAACCGGTTCATCGCGTGGTACTCGGGGTTGGGCATCAGGTCCAGGGCCTGGGCCATGCGGTTCGAGTAGTTGAAGAACGCGACCACCTCGCTGATGTCGAAGAGGTCGGCGGCGCTGAATCCGGCGTCCCGGAGGACCTGCCGGTCCACCTCCCGGATGGCTTCCGGGGCCGTCGTAAGCCGGTGGGCGAAGTCGAGCATGGCCCGCTGGCGTGGCGGGAGCGGTGCGACGCGATAATTGGTCACCAGCATCTCGCCCAGCTGCGGATCACCCGAGAGCTCCCGCACCGCCTGGCCGTGGGCAATCAGGCAGTAGTAGCAGCGATTGCAGGCCGAGACGACCACCGCAATCATCTCCCGCTCGAGGACCGACAATCCCGAGTCCTCCGACAGCATGAGCTCGTTGTACATGCTGATGAAGTTCCGCAGGTGGCTTGGCCGGAACGCGTAGGCGCGCAGCACGTTCGGCACGAGCCCGAGCTTTTCCTGGCACTTGCGGAAGTACTTCTGCAGGTCGGCATCGAGCGTGCCGGGATCCGGGACCGGCAGCCTGGAGATGTGGGTTGGCTGGGGCATGGTGGCACCTGGCTTGAATGGCTGGGGTAAACGGCTGCGGCCCCAGCATAACCGCCCTTTCCTTCGCCGGCAGCGCCCGCTAGGCTTCCGCGCCATGCCCGTCCGGTCCCTGTTCCCCACGCTGATCTACACCGCGCCCCTCCAGCGCACCGGTGCGCTGGCGCTCAACCGGGAGCTCCTGAAGGAAACGCGCCAGATCCGCGACCATGATGCGGAGGGCCGGAAGTGGTCGGCCCGCCGCTACCCGGGCGGCTACACGTCCTACGGCTCCCTGTGCCACCTGCACAGGATGTCGTCCACGTTCGGAGCCCTGGAGCGGAAGCTGCGGCGGCACGTGGACGCCTACGTGCGGTCGCTGGAGCTGGACATGACGGGCCGCCCGCTGGTGATGACGGACTGCTGGGTCAACGTGATGGGGCGCCAGGTCGCCCACGGCCTGCACCTGCACCCGCTGGCCACGATCAGCGGCACCTACTACGTGCAGGCACCGCGGGGCTGCAGCGGGCTGAAGCTGGAGGACCCGCGCCTCGACCGCTTCATGGGTGCACCGCCACGCCGCGCCGGCGGCAGGGCCGACCATCAGCCCTGGGTGACGATCCCGGCCCGGGCGGGGCAGGTGGTGCTCTTCGAGAGCTGGCTGCGCCACGAGGTGCCGCCCAATCCCGGGGCCGGCGAGCGGGTGAGCATCAGCTTCAACTACAACTGGTTCTAGGCGGCCGGGCCGGCGTCGCCGGGACCGCCGGCGGCCTGCCGGCGCGCCGCCTCCTCGGCATTCTCCCGGCGCACGGTGAGCACCACCGAGCCAATCGCGGCAGCCATGACGCCCATCATTGCCGCCATCAGGAAGGCCAGGCCGGGCGACAGCTTCCAGGCCTCGTGCAGGCCGCCAAGGATTCCCAGCGGCGTCACTGTCAGCAGGATGGGCTTGGCAAGGCGCATGCGGGAGTCCGCCAGTCAGTGAACCGTGGACGCGAGATTACTCCACGGGGTCAGACCAAGGCCACCGATGGTGCTCCACGGCAACTGCTGCGTCTCGTCCACGACGCCGTTGCCGTCCAGGTCGATGGCCAGCTGGATCGCCTGGTCGTCGAGGACCGTCGCCCGGATGGTCGCCCCGTCCGCGCCGGTGATCAGGACTTCGCCGTCGGCCGGATAGGCGTCACCGGTCGCGAGCAGCGGGACGACGGTGACGAAGTCCACGGCGCCCTCGAACCCGGCGCCTTCCAGGGTGCCGGTACCCGAGTACCGGGCCTGCGGCTGGATCCCGGTGGCATCCTCGAGCACGGTGACGGCGAAATCCCGCAGTACCCAGGCTTCATCGCCCGACCGGGTCTCCAGCCGGGCACCGGACACTGTCTGGTCGCTCCGGAGCGGCACCGTGCGGTCGAGGTCGAGGTCGAAGGCGCCGCTCCCCGTGACCGCCTCCCCGTCCTGGTCGATGGTGAGCGCGGTGACGGTCACGCGCGCCCCCAGCCGATACAGGTCGCTGAAGATATCGCCGCTGAAGGCGGTGACGTCGATGCGGAGCCCGCCGTCGAGGACCGTGCCCTCCGCATCGTCGCAGGCGCTGAAGTCGGCGCTGATCCGGTCGCCGGCCGTCAGGGTGTCCGCGCTGGCCACGGACCCGGACAGCCGCACGGTGCCGGTCACCAGGCAGTCAAAGGTTTCCGCCGGCATGACCACGCTGGGCCGGACCTGCTGGATCGTCCGGCGTTGCCGGGCCGCGCCCGCCGCCTGCGCGCCGGGCCCGCCATCGGCGGCGAGGATGCCGCCGCCGCCAACGGCGGCGCCAAAGCTGCCGGCACCCAGCCCCGCGTCGAGGACTTCCCGGGCAATCGTGGCCGCGTTGCCGGCATCGATGACTGCCGGTGCCGCCGGCGGGGCGGCGCTGCCACCCCCGCCCCCACCCCCGCCGCAGGCGCCGACGACCAGGGCGAGGCACGCCAGCACCGGGAATTTCCGGCCGGGATCTGGTTTCACGGTCATTCGGCGGCTCCCCTGCAAGGCCTGTCGCGCACCCTGCGTTTATAGCACTCGCCGCCGGGGCTATTCAGCCGGATTTCAGGGGTTTTCGTGGAGATTTGCCGCCTAGAGGAACGCCAGCGGATCCCTCTGGAACAGCCACAGGTGGCGACCCGCCAGCAGCAGCGCCGCGGCCAGCAGGCCGGCGGCGGCGCCGAGCAGCGTAACCCGGTCCCTGGGCCAGCGCGCCCGGCCGGTGAGGAGGGCCCCGAAGGGCAGGTACGACGTTCCGGCCGTCAGTGCCGCCCACTGCTCCTCGCCGAGGACCGCCCGCCGCCGGCCCTCCACCAGGGCCATGCCGATGAGGGCGAAGACGCCCAGCGTGCCGAAGAGGGCCAGGCCCACCACGTGCCCGTTGGCCGGCAGATGGGCCAGCCCCCACATCCCGAGCCCCCAGAGGAGCGGGTGCCGCGAGATCGCCACGGCGCCCGGCACACGGGGGTCGTAGGCCCGGGTGACGAATGAGATGGAGAAGGGATTTGGCGCGAGTAACGCGGCACCGAACAGCAGCGCCGCCAGGGGCATGAATATGAGCGCGATCCAGTAGCCCCAGGTTCCGGCAAACCACAGCGGCACGTAGGGCGCGAGGAGCGCCTCCCGGATCAGCCAGGCAAAGAGCAGCGTGGACAGCACCGAGTAGCCGGCGATGAAGCCCCCCTCGCCGAAGCGCGCCTGCAGCCGGCGGCGCGACGCCGGCATGGCGGGAATGACGTGGGCGATCAGGAAGACCGCGAGGACGGCGAAGAATCTGAGCATGCCGCCAATGATCGCTCATCCGGGGCCACGAGCGGAATGGCGTCGAGCACCCAGCTGCCGCCTTCCCGGCGGGCCGGGCCAGGTATCGCGAATGCGACTCGTTTGCGCCGGCGCTCGACCTCGTCCGAGTTGATGCGCCAGCCCCGCTGCTCCCACTCCCGCAGGCGCTCCCGGTACCGGACCATGATCGCGTCGTCGGCCACCATGAACTCGTGGCGGGTGTCCGTCGGCGACTCGGCGGGACGCAGCCGCTCGATGACCACGCGGTCCTCGCGCTCGGCCGTGTCGTTGGCGGGTCGGAGCTGTTCGTCCACCTTCGGGTCCAGCTGCACGTTCCGGGCGTGGACGAGGAAGCGCCGCACCCGCGTCTCGTCGACCGGCGTGATGAAGGTGTAGAACAGGAAGCGCGGCGCATTGTCGCCCTTGCCGAACACCAGCCAGGTCCAGGTGTGGGAGGCGCCGCAGTGGCCGTGCTCGAAATGCTGCGTCTTCGTGTCGATCAGGTGGACGGCGCCCCAGGGGCCACGCTCCTCCACCACCGACCGCTCGGGCTCCAGCTTGAAGGTGGTGTTGTTCATGCCGCCGAAGTCGTGGACGAAGTCCACGTGGGGCGCGTCCAGGGAATTCTCGACCGAGCGCTGGAAATGCACCGCCCAGTCGTAGGTGTAGGCCATGGTGCGCCAGCCCTCCCGGCCCCACTCGGGAATCTCGAGGATCGGCGGGCGCTCCGCCTCGGGCAGGTCGCCCAGGAAGGCGAATATCAGGCCGTAGCGCTCGACGACGGGGTAGGAGTCGACCCGGGCCCGGGCCGGCACCCGCGCACCGGAACCCAGCGACGGGATCCTGGTGCAGCGCCCGTCCCGGTCGAATCGCCAGCCGTGGTAGGGGCACTGTACGCAGCCGTCCATGACCTTGCCGTTGCCCAGCGAGGCGCCCCGGTGGATGCAGGTGTCCGCCAGGCAGGCCGCGGAACCGGAGGCATCCCGGAACAGGACGAAGTCCTGGCCCAGCATGCGCACCTTCAGCGGCTGGCCGGCGAGGTCGTCGCTACGGGCCGCGGCGTACCAGAAGTTGATGTACATGTGCCAATCTAAGCACCAATCCCGGCACCGGCCCAGCAGCCCCATGCAGATTTCCGCAGACCGTCCACCTGACGCACCGGCGGCCGCGCCCGTCCCCTTCGGCACCCGCTTCGGCTGGGGGATCGGCTCCCTGGGCGTTTCCCTCCTGTTCAATACCTACTCGGCGCTGCTGCTCTTCTACCTGACCAACGTGGTGGGCCTGAAGCTGGAAGTGGCCGGCACGCTGATCGTGATCGCCAAGATCTACGACGCACTGATCAACGTGCCCATGGGCATGCTGAGCGACAACACGAAGTCCCGCTGGGGGCGCCGCCGGCCCTGGTTCCTGCTGGGCGCCCTCCTCTGCAGCACCTGGTTCCTGGTGATCTTCAACACGCCTCCCGCCGGTGACGACGGGGCCTCGCCGGCCCTGGTGGCCTGGGTTCTCGGGGCACTGCT
>CAZTGY010000241.1:0-4900 GCA_964613445.1 uncultured Chromatiaceae bacterium
GCCGCCAGCTGGGGCAACCAGCCCGCCAGGTGGCGGGCCGAGAAGTCGGCCTGGGCCAGCTGGAACGAGAGGGCATCAGCCTCGTCGGCCGCCCGGGCCTCGCGGTAGCAGAGGTAGTGCATGAACTCGAGCTCGACCGACAGGTGATCCGGCTGCCAGGCAAACTTCTGGTCGAGGACGTAGCCAAAATAGTCGTAGAAGCGGACGACCTCCTCCCGGGTGCCGGCCCGCTGGCCGGTCTGGAGGTCCTCGCGGATGGGCACCGGCGGCCCCTGGCTGCCCACCTCGAAGAGACCGCTGTACTCCGCCCGCAGGCGGGGAAGCTCCGCGCCGCAGACCTCCGCCATCAGCACGTCCAGCGGGCGGGCGTGGGGCACCGCGTCGCCAAGGCCCGCGCGCTCCCGCAGCGCGGGCCGGGGATCCACCTCGTGGGGCGACGCCACCAGCTCCGAGCAGGCGGCGTAGCACAGGCAGCGGAGCGCGGCGGTCTCGCCGGCCTGCCGGCCGGCCACGCGGCGTGCGGGCGCCTGGCGGTCCGGCGCCGCGTCGGCGCCGATGATGTCTGGTACGTCCGTCATGCCGCCGAAGCCCTCCGGCCCGTGTCCGGGTCCGCCCTGTCGAAGTCGCACGTGAAGTCCCGGTAGGTCTGGTTCGGCGCGTACGCCAGCGCATGGTAGCCCAGGTGGCCGTAGTCACCCGCCATGGTGGTCGGCTTGATGAGGCCCGCCGTGCACACGACGGCGCTGAAGTTCTCGCCCGTGCGGTACTGCATGGGGTCCCAGCCGTGATAGGAGAAGATCATCCCCGGCTGGATGCCGGCGCTCACGTGCGCCAGGGCGAAGAATTCGCCAGCGGGATTGAAGATGCGGATGAGGTCGCCGTCGGCGACGCCGCGCGCCCCGGCATCCTGGGGGTTCACGTACACGTCGGGCTCGCCGCGCTGGAGCGAGAGCAACAGCGGATCGTCGCGCCACATGCTGTGCACGCCGTGCCGGGCATGGCCCATCAGCATCCGCAGGGGGAAGCCCGCGTTCTCCAGCGGCGCGCGATGGGCGGGCAAGGCCTCGTCGAACCGGATGAACCATTCGTGGTCCACGTAGAACTGCTGCCGCCCGGTGAACGTCTCGTAGGGCTTCTTCTCCCGCACGCTTTCCGCGATCTCGTGGTGGTAGGGCGAGTCCTCGTGCTCCCAGGCGGACGTTGCCGAATGGCCGACGCGGATGATGCCCTTCGCGGCCAGCTCCGCGAACGACACCTTCGGGATGCCCGGGGTGGTGTTGATGATGTACTGGGCCACGTCCTTCACGCCCCGGATGCGGCCGCCCATCGTGTAGAGGTCGTGGGTGCGGGCGTAGTCGCGGCGCACCGACCGGCCGTCGACCTCGTCATGCACGGCGGCGACGCCCCGCTCCGTGGCGCGCCGGGATATCGCCGCGGCGAGCCGCCGGTTTGCCTCCCAGTCGTCCACGCACTCGCCCAGCGGCGGCACCGCCTCGTCGAGCACCTGGATGTAGGGGATGCGCGACTGGAGCATCAGGTCCGCGCGCTCGTAGTGATGGGCGATCGGCAGGATGTAGTCCGCGTTGTGGGCGGTGACGCCCATGTCCGGCGCCAGCACCACGATCATCTCGAGCTTGTCGAAGCCCGCCTTCCGCCACTGCCGGGAGCCCGCCCGCCAGTTGGCGGCGTTCTCGCCGGCGAAGATGGCCATGCGCCAGCCCGCGCCGCTGTAGTCGGGGAACCAGTCTTCCCGGATGCTCTCCCTGTAGTACCTGTCGTAGGTGTCGGCGAGCTCGTCGCCGTACATCCGGCGATTGAGCGCCTTCAGGTCGGCGTGGTCGTAGTCCCAGGTCGTGCTGGAGACCATCCGGAGCGCGGGGCCGATATCCGCCATGGCAAAGCCGCCGACGCCCCGGAGCTTCGGGGCGTTGCCAAACTGGATGCCGCCGCCCTCGTTGCCGACGTTGCCGGTCAGGGACAGCATCAGCAGCATCGCCCGCTGCAGCAGGTCGCCGTGCTGCCATTTGCAGGCCGAGTAGCCGGTGTAGATCATGGCCGGCTTCGCACTGGCGAACAGGCGGGCGGTCTTGCGGATCACCGCCGCGCTCACGCCGGTCACCCCGGCCATGGCTTCCGGCCGGTGCCGGGCCGCGCGTTGCCGGAGCAGCTCGAAGACGGTGGTGACCTCCACCTCGCCGTCCAGCGTCGTCACCTTCCACCGGCCCTCGAGGGCCGGCTGGATGGCGCCGAGCTCCAGCGTCTCGAAGCGCCTGCGGTCCCGCCCGACGGGCTTCTCGGCGAGCCCGGTGCCGGGCGCCCGGACGATGCCATTCGTGGCCCGGTCCCAGAGGTAATAGACGTTCTCGCGCACCGCCAGCTTGCCGATGATGCCGAGGTGCTCCTCCCTCAGGAACTCCTGCGTGTCGAGGCGCACCAGGAACGGCATGTCGGTCTGTTCGCTGATGTAGGGGACGTCGTACAGCTTCTCCGTGAGGATGACGTCGACCATCGCCATGGCGAGCGCGGTATCGGTGCCCGGCTTCACGTTCAGCCAGTGGTTCGCATGCAGGGCGGTTGGCGTGAACTCGGGGGAGATCGCAATGATCCTGGTGCCGTTGTACCTGGCTTCCCAGAAGAAGTGCGCGTCGGGGATCCGCGTGACCGCGGGATTGCTCATCCTGACGAGGCAGCAACGCGACTTGAAGACCGATGCCATCGTGTCGCCGGTGTACACCTGGCCCAGCGTCATGTAGACGCCCGTCGGCAGGTCGCCGACGCCCGAATAGAACTCCGGCACGGTCACGCCGGTGATATTGGCAAAGCGTGACAGGCTGGCGGACGACGCGAGCTTGACCGACATCTGCGTGCCGCTGCCGTAGGTGACGCACTCGGGCCCGGCCGTGGTCGCGAGGTCGAGGAACCTGTCGGCGATCGCATTGGTGGCGTCATCCCAGGAGACGCGCTCCCAGCGGCCGCTGCCCCGCTCGCCCACGCGCTTCATCGGGTAGAGGATGCGCTGCGGGCCGTACATGTACCGCGCGTGCCGCAGGCCCTTCTGACAACCGCGCGGGCCGTAGTCCGGCACGTCGGCGCCGGAAGCCCCGTACATGCCCTGCTGCTCTTCCCGCCAGACGATGCCGTTGCGGATATACACGTTGAAGGCGCAGGTGCCGGCGCAGTTGGTGCCGTGCGTGCCGTGGGCCACCCGGTCCCAGGTCCACTTGTTCCGGAGCAGGTCCTCGAAGCGGCGGTAGGCCGGACTCCCCGGTGACCCGGAATCGGCGGCGGCGGCGGAGCCGTAGCGCGTGGTCAGTGCGGCGCCCGCCACCAGGGCCTGGAGCACGGCGCGTCGGCTGGCGGTCACTTGCATCTGCGGGTCCCGGTCGCCCGTCAGTGGGCAATGGCCTGAGAGGAAACTGGCGTGGCAGCGTAACGGCGGGCCACGGGCACCCGGCTGACATTTGTCACCGCGCGCAGCCCGGGCCGCCGCGTCTGGCAAGATACCCCGGTGATCCCCTACGAGGAAGCACTGCGACTCCTGCAGGCCGGCGCCGCGCGGCTACCGCGACGCGTCGTCCGGGCGGCAGACGCCGCCGGCGAGGTCACCAGCGGCGCCGCATGCTCGCGCCTGACGGTGCCCGGTTTCGCCAATGCGGCCATGGACGGTTACGTCCTCCGGGCGGCGGCCACCAGCGCCGCGACCCCCGCGAATCCGGTCAGGCTCGGGATCGCCGGACTGATCGCCGCCGGCAGCGCACCGCCGGCCAGGGCGGAAACGGCCAGGGCGGAAACGGGCAGTGCCGGACTGGCGACTCCTGGCGAGGAGGCCTGGGAAATCTTCACGGGCGCCCCGGTCCCGGCGTGGCTCGATGCCGTCGTCCCCGTCGAACGGGTCACGCGGCCCGGGGCCGGCGCCGGCCAGCCGCCGCACGTGGTCATCACCGGCCCGCTCCAGCCGGGCCAGAACGTGCGGCAGGCGGGCGAGGACTTCGTGGCAGGACAGACGGTCGTGGCGAGCGGCACCCGGCTGGCGCCCCACCACCTGATGGGCCTCGCCGCCTGCGGCGTGGACGAGGTCAGCGTCGCAGCGCGGCCCCGCGTCGCCGTGCTGACGACGGGCAGCGAGCTGGAGCACCAGGGCGCGGACCTCGCGCCGGGACGGATCCGGGACGCCAACGGCCCCTACCTGCACGCCATCCTGCCCGGCCTCGGCGCCGCGCTCGTGACCGCCGGCACGGCCGCGGACGACGCCGGCACGCTGCGCGACCACCTGCGGCGGCTGGCCGGTGCCGCGGACGTGGTGGTGACGACGGGCGGCGTCTCCGCCGGCCGCCTCGACCTGCTTCCGGCAGTGGTGCGCGAGACCGGCGGCGAGATCGTGTTCCACAAGGTGGCCATCCGCCCGGGCAAGCCCGTGCTCCACGCCCGCCTGCCCGGCGGCGCCTTGCTGTTCGGCCTGCCGGGCAATCCACTGGCCGTGGCCGTCGGCATGCGCTTCTTCGTGATCCCGGCGCTCCGCGCCCTGCAGGGCCTGGCACCGGAGCGGACCGAGCCGGCCGTGACGCTGGAACCGGTGCGCAGCCGGGGCAACCTGCGCTTCTTCGCCAAGGCGTGCGCCGAACTGGACGCGACGGGACAACGCCGCGTGCGCCTCCTCCCGGGACAGGAATCCTTCAGGATCGCGCCGCTGCTCCAGGCGAACTGCTGGGCAATCGTGCCCGAGGGCGTCGGCGAGATCCCCGCCGGCGGCCTGCTCCAGACGCTGCCCCTCTACCCCGACGACTCCTCCCCGCCGTAGGAGCGCCTTCAGGCGCGACCCGACCCGGCGCGAATCGGGTCCGCGAGTCTCGAGCCGGGGCAGGTCGCGCCTGAAGGCGCTCCTACGGTGGCGAGCGCGGCA
>CAZTGY010000242.1:0-3272 GCA_964613445.1 uncultured Chromatiaceae bacterium
CCTCGCGCGGCTCGTCTACGCGCTCGCCAACCCGAAGAAGCCGGTGGTTGGCCTGCTGTCCACCCTGCCCATGACCGCCGGCTTCGACCCCATGACCCAGCAGATCCGCCAGCCCTGGGTCGTCACCGACCAGCTGCGGCAGCTCTTCGACCTGCGCATGCTGGAGCCGGGCCTCGACAAGCTGCCGGATGACGTCCAGGTGCTGATGCTCGTGCACCCGAAGAACCTGCCGGACTCCACGCTGTATGCCATCGACCAGTTCATCCTGCGCGGCGGTCACGCGGTGATCTTCGCGGACCCCTGGGCCGAGATGGACCAGGGCGACCCGGCCGATCCAATGGCGGGGATGGCGGGCGGCGGCCGCGCCTCCAGCCTGGACAAGCTCTTCAGCGCCTGGGGCGTCAGCCTCGACACGGCCAGCGTGGTGGGCGACGACCAGTTCGCGCTGGGCGTCAGCCGCCCGGACGGCGGACCGGTGCGGCACCTGGGCATCATCGGCGTGACGAAGGACGGCATGTCCCAGGACGACGTGATCACCAGCGGCCTGAACGTGGTGAACATGGCCTTTGCGGGCCACATCACGCGGGCCCGGACGGCAGCAGCCGAGGTGACGCCCATCATCCAGTCCAGCGACAAGTCGGCGCTGATTCCAACCAGCCAGCTCGCCCTGGCCTCCGATCCGGACCTGCTGCGCAAGGACTTCGAGCCGACCGGCGAGCGCTATGCGCTGGCGGCCCGCATCACCGGCAAGGTGCCGAGCGCCTTCCCGGCCGACGGCCGGCCCGGGCACGTGGCCGTGGCGGCCGAGCCCATCAACGTGCTGCTGGTGGCGGACACCGACCTGCTCGCGGACCGGCTGTGGGCCCAGACCCAGGAGTTCCTCGGCCAGCGGCTGACGACGGCGTTTGCGAACAATGGTGACCTGGCGGTCAATGCGCTGGACAACCTGCTGGGCAGCGGCGACCTGATCAGCATCCGCAGCCGCGCGACGTTCCAGCGGCCGTTCACGCGGGTCCAGGACCTCCGGCGCGAGGCGGAACAGCGCTTCCGTTCGGCCGAGGAGCGCCTGCAGGCGGAACTGCAGGAGGCCGATGCCCGGCTGAACGAGCTGCAGGCCAGCCGGCCGGACCAGGGCACCGAGATCCTGTCGCCCCAGCAGGAGGCCGAGATCGAGCGCTTCCAGGCGCGCCGCCTCGAGCTGCGGAAGGAACTCCGCCAGGTGCAGCGCGACCTCGACCGGGACATCGAGCGGCTCGGCACGCGGCTGAAGGTGCTGAACGTGGCACTGGTGCCGCTGATCATCTCGGTGCTCAGCGTCGGTCTCGTGCTGGTCCGGCGCCGGGCCCGCCAGGCGGGGACGGCGACGTGAACCGGCGGGCGCTGGCCTGGCTGGTTGGAGTGCTGGCGGTCCTCGCCGTCCTGGCGGGCGTGGCCCTCCGGGGCCAGCGCGACGCCACGCCGGCCGATGGCCCGTTCCTTCCCGCCCTGAAAGACGAGTTGAACGAGGTCAGCCGGATCGACATCACGGGCCCTGGCGGCGCGACGATCGCCACCCTGGAGCGCGGCGCGGACCGCTGGACCGTGGCCGGCCGCAACAACTACCCGGCGGACGTCGGCCGGATCCGCAAGAACCTGCTCGCGCTGGCCGAGGCCCGGATCGTCGAGGAGAAGACCTCGAACCCCGAGTTCTATGCCCGGCTCGGCGTCCAGGACGTCAGCTCGGCATCCGCCGGCGGCGTGCAGCTGACGATCACGGGCGGCAAGGAGCCCATCGACCTCATCGTCGGCCTAGCCCAGCCCGGCGCCCAGGACCTGACCTACGTGCGCCGCGCCGGCGAGCCTGGCAGCTGGCTGATTTCCGCACAGCTCGACCTGGCCAGGACGGGCGGCGAGTGGCTGGACCGCGCCCTCACCAACATCCCGGCGGAGCGCATCCAGTCAGTGACCATCGACCACCCGGGGGTGGAGACGCTCCGCATTGCCCGGGCGCCGGGGGCGGACAAGCCCGCAGCGGAGGCCGGGGCCACGCCGGATGGCATCGTGGAATTCCGCGTGGCTGACGTGCCCGCGGGCCGGGCGCTCAGCTATCCCGGGGTGGCCAATGGCGTCGCCAGTACCCTCGCGGACCTGCAGCTGGAGGACGTGCAGACCCGGGACGCCCTGGGCGCCAATCCGGGCAAGCCCGTCGTCGCGCGCTTCGTGACCACGGACGGGCTCACGGTGGAGGCCAGCGCCTGGCGCCTGCCTGACGGCACGCGCGTCACCTTCAACGCCACGGGCAGGGGCGATGCAGAGAAGGAAGCCACCGCGCTCAACGCCCGGCTCGGCGGCTGGGTCTACACCCTGCCCAGCTACAAGACCGAGCAGCTCACCCGCCGCCTGCAGGAACTGCTCGCCCCATAATCACTAAACTGACGTCCCTTCCCTGAACTGTCGCGGAGTCCACATGCGTCGCATTCCCCTGATCCTGATAGTTTCCTGCACGACCTGGGCAACCATTGCCGAGGCCGCCCCGGTGGTGCCCAAGACCGAGGACGAGAAGGCGCTCTACGCGCTGGGCGTCATGCTGAGCCGCAACCTCGAGCCCTTTGGCTTCTCGGCCAGTGAACTGCAGCTGGTCCAGGCCGGGCTCGTTGACGGGGTGCAGGACAAGGCCAGCATCAAGGATCCCGATGCCTACGTCCCGCGGCTGCAGGAACTGCAGAACACCCGCATGGCCGCGGGAGCGGACAAGGAGAAGGCAGCCGGGGCCGCCTTCCTGGCCCGGGCAGCAGCGGAACAGGGCGCCACGAAGACCGCCAGCGGCATCGTGATCAGGACCCTGACCGCCGGCACCGGCGCGAGCCCGACGGCCCAGGACCAGGTCAAGGTGCATTACGAAGGCAAGCTGGTGGACGGCCGGGTGTTCGACAGCTCGATCGCACGGGGGGAACCCGCCACGTTCCCGCTAAATGGAGTAATCCCCTGCTGGACCGAGGCGGTCCAGTTGATGAAGACCGGCGGCAAGAGCCAGGTTGTCTGCCCGTCGTCCCTGGCCTACGGCGATGCGGGCCGGCCGCCGCAGATCCCCGGTGGCGCGACGCTGGTCTTCCAGGTGGAGCTGCTGGATGTGGTGAAGGCCGGGACGCCAGCGCCGGCTCCGCCGGCCCGCTAGCCGGGCCGGGACAGCGGAATCCCGGGCCCCGCCATCGCAGACGACGCGGGAGCTGCCTTCCAGGTCGCCCGTCGGCGCCTTCGAGCCACCCCGATGGCGCCCGCGACGCCGGTTCCCA
>CAZTGY010000242.1:3282-3854 GCA_964613445.1 uncultured Chromatiaceae bacterium
CACCCGGGTCGAAGCCGCTCCAGGTCACGTTGCTGAAGACACCGACCAGATCGCTCACGTCCACCACGCCGTCGTCGAAGGTGATGATGGTGAAGGTATCACCCTGATTCGGGTTATAGCCTCCCAGGCTCGACACGTGCACGGTGCCCGACAGGTTCAGGTTTCCGATCACGTCCATCGTGTCGAGCTCCGTCAGCGCCGCCAGGTTGAACTCGATCAGGCCCGCTGACGTCTGCGTGTAGTTGCCGGCGATCAGCAGCTCACCCAGGCTCGTCGGGGTGCCGGGCTGCACCTGGCCGACGTTCAGGACGGCCCGGCCGACGCCCGGGTCATAGGTCCCGGTGCCCTGCAGGACCCCGTGATTCTGCAGGTCCGCGCCGGTGGCCGTGGTCGCAAACGTGGCGCCAGTGGCCGTGGTGATCGTTCCCAGGTTGTCCAGGGCATTGGCCACGCTGAGGGTCCCGGCATTCACGTTGACCGACCCGGTGTTGTTGAAATTAACGCCCAGGTCGACGGACGTCACCGTGTTCGACTGCTTGTTGTAGGTGCCGACGTTGTTGAAATTGTGCGGG
>CAZTGY010000242.1:3864-4889 GCA_964613445.1 uncultured Chromatiaceae bacterium
GTGCTCGATGAAGGACGCAAAAGCGTTCTCGTCGTTGAACGTCCCGTTGTTGTTGATCGTGGCGCCGTTCCAGAAGCGGATCGCGTTGTTGTCGTTCGCGGTATTGCCGGTCCACGTCGTGGTGCCCTGGAGATTCAGCGTGCGGCCGCCAACCAGCGACTTGAGGTTGGCCCCGGAGATCGTGACGTCGTTCGTGAACGTCGTGCTCTCGAACGTGGTCGCGCTATCCCCCCCGATCGACCCGCCGGTCCAGGTGACCGGCCCCTGGAACGTGTGGTCCGTACCATTCATGGCGCTGCCACTCAGCAGGAAGGGCGTGGTGTGGGTGCCGCCGTTCACCGTGACGGTGGCATCGGCACCGACGTTCTCAGTGCTGATCTGGAACGTCCCCAGGCCGCTGGTAGTGACGTTGTTAAGCACGTGAGCGCCGTTCCGGAACTCCAGCTTCGCGCCGTCCGCGATGTTGAACTGGCCCGAGTCGGTACCGCCGCCATTCATCAGCATGAGCCCGGCGTTGACGTTGACGGTGCCGGTGTTGTTGAAGGCCGCGTTGAGCGATGTCGTAGTGGCGGACTGCTTGTTGAATATCCCGCTGTTATTGAAAGTGCCGCCGCCATTTCCCGCGTTGATGGCGCTGTCGAACGCGTTGGAGTCCGTGAAGGTGCCGGTGCTGTTGAACGCGCTGGCGGTCGCTATCGCGATGGCATTGTTGTTGTTCACGGTATTGCCGGTCCAGGTCGTGTTGCCGGCATTTACTACCCGGCCGCCAGACAGGGTCTTGGTCGTCGGGCCGTTGATTGCGAGCGTTCCGGCGAACGTGGTGCTCGCCGTGTTCGGCCCGGTGATGGTGCCGCCCGTCCAGGTGGCGGGCCCCTGGAACGTGTGACTCGTGCCCGACAGCGTGCTGCCGCTCAGGACGAAAGCCGTCGTGTGCGTGCCGCCGTTCAGGACGACGCTGGCATCCGCGCCCACGTTCTCCGTGCTGACCTCGAACGTGCCGGCACCGCTGGTCGTCGTCGATCGGC
>CAZTGY010000243.1:0-4884 GCA_964613445.1 uncultured Chromatiaceae bacterium
AGGGAATGCCGCATTCCTCCGCCATCCACAGGGCGCGGGAGGAGCGGGAGCGGGCGGGACCGTAGATTTTCAGCATGTCAGTACCTTTCGCTAGACTAGGTGCCTAGTCTAGCCGCGGCGATCCCACTTGGCAGCGTTCGACGACCTGACCACCACCCTCGGCGCGCTGGGCAAGCGGCAGCTGTACCGTCGCCGGCGCGTGGCCGGGAGCCCTCCCGGCCGCGAGATCGTCGTCAACGGGCGGGCGCTGCTCAATTTCTCCAGCAACGATTACCTGGGCCTCGCCGGCGACCCGCGGGTCAGTGCCGCCCTGAAGGCCGGCGCGGACCGCTGGGGCGCCGGTGCCGGTGCCTCCCACCTGGTCAGTGGCCACACCTCGGCCCACGAGGAACTCGAGGAGGCCCTGGCCGACTTCACGCGGCGCCCCCGGGCACTTCTCTTCGGCAGCGGCTATGCCGCCAACCTGGGGACCATCAATGCGCTCGTCGGGCCCGGCGACCACGTCTTCGAGGACCGGCTGAACCATGCCTCCCTGCTGGACGGCGGCTGGCTCTCCCGGGCGCACTTCGCCTGGTTTGAACACGCGGACACGGCCGACCTCGAGGCACGCCTGGCCGGGTGCGTCGACTCGAAGCGCCGCAAGCTGGTGGTCAGCGACGGCACCTTCAGCATGGACGGCGACCTCTGTCCCTTGCCGGACCTGGTGCCCACGGCCCGCCGGCACGAGGCCTGGCTGATGATCGACGACGCCCACGGCCTCGGCGTCCATGGCCCCGGCGGTTGCGGCGTCGTCGACCCGCTGGTCCACGGCCTCGCTGACGTGCCGGTCCTCGTGGGCACGCTCGGCAAGGCGTTCGGCACGGCAGGCGCCTTCGTGGCCGGCAGCGAGGCCCTGGTGGAAACCCTGATCCAGCGCGCCCGGAACTACATCTACACGACGGCGCTGCCGTCGGCGGTGGCCGTCGCGACCCTGGAGAGCCTCCGCATTGCCCGGGCGGAGCAATGGCGCCGGGATCACCTGCAGGGCCTCGTCGCCCGCTTTCGCGACGGCGCCGCGCGGCTCGACCTCCGGTTGCTGCCGTCCGCAACGCCGATCCAGCCCCTCATCGTCGGCGAGTCCGGCGCCGCGCTGGCCCTGAGCGCGGCGCTCGAGGCCAGGGGCATCCTCGTCCCCGCCATCCGGCCGCCCACCGTGCCCGCCGGCACGGCGCGCCTGCGCGTGACGTTCTCCGCCGTGCACGCGTTGCCGGACGTGGACCGGCTGCTCGATGCCCTTGCGGCAGGCAGCACGGGATGACGCCCGGGCGCTACTTCATCGCCGGCACGGACACCGCCGTCGGCAAGACGCTCGTCACGGCCGCCCTGCTGCTGAACGCCAGGGCCTTCGGCCTGCGCGCCGTCGGCGTGAAGCCCGTGGCGGCGGGCTGCGCCCGCGTGGACGGCCGGCTGGTCAACGACGACGCCCTGCTGCTCCGGAGTCACGCCAGCGTCGCCCTGGACTATGCCCGGGTGAATCCGGCCGCCCTCGAGCCGGCGATTGCGCCCCACATCGCCGCCGCGCGCGCCGGCGTGCCGCTCGATGCGGCCACCCTGGCCGCGCACGTCAGCCGCGTGGACGCGGAGGGCCACGACGTGGTCCTCGTGGAGGGGGCGGGCGGCTGGCTGGTGCCCCTAAACGACCGCGAGACGATGGCGGACCTGGCCACCTGGCTCGGCTATCCCGTGATCCTGGTGGTCGCCATGCGACTCGGCTGCCTCAACCACGCGCTGCTCACGGCGGCGGCCATCGAAGAGGCGGGCCTCACCCTCGCCGGCTGGGTGGCGAACACCACGGGCCCCGTGATGGACGCATTCGACGAGAACCTGCAGACGCTGGAACGCCGGCTTCCCGCACTCCGGCTTGGCAGCGTCCCCTACCTGGGGCCGTCGGCGAACCCGGAGCAGGTGAATGCCTGGCTGGATGGCATGAGCCTGTTTGGTGTCCGCTGACCTCCTCCTGGTCGTCCTCGCCGCCTTCGGCGCGGGCCTCGTGGACGCGATGGTCGGCGGCGGCGGGCTGATCCAGCTGCCGGCGCTGCTCACGGCCTATCCCGCCACGCCACCGGCCGTCCTGCTCGGGACCAACAAGTTCGCCAGCATCTTTGGCACCGGCAGCGCCGTGCTCCGCTTCGCCCGGGGCGTGCGGATCCCGTGGCGGATGCTGCTGCCGCTGGTGCCGGTGGTCTTCCTCGGTGCCCTCGGCGGCGCCCGGGTGGCGACGCTGCTGCCGCCCGCCGTATTCCGCCCGCTGGTCCCGGTGATGCTCGCCGTCGTGCTGGTCTACGTGGCCTGGCGCAAGGACCTCGGCGCCACCCACGCGCCGCTGGCCGTCACCCGCGGGCGCGCCATCCTCGCCGCGGCCGTCCTCGGCGGGGTGGGCTTCTACGACGGCTTCTTCGGGCCCGGCACGGGCAGTTTCTTCATGTTCCTGCTCATCCGCCTCTATGGTTTCGACTTCCTGCACTCCGCCGCCAGCGCCCGGGTGCTGAACGTGGCCACCAACGCCGGGGCGCTGGCGTGGTTCGGCACCCGGCTGGAGCTTCTCTGGGTGGTCGCCAGCCTGATGGCCGTGGCGAACGTGAGCGGGGCCGTCATCGGCACGAGCCTGGCGCTGAAGCACGGCAGCGGCTTCGTGCGCCGGATCTTCATCGCGGTCGTCCTGGTGCTGATAGCCCGCACCGGCTGGCAGGCATACTTCGCGCCATGAATGCCTTCGACCGCGACCACCTCTGGCACCCGTACACCTCCATGACGGACCCGCTGCCGGCCTGGGAGGTGGCCTCGGCAAGCGGCGTGCGGCTCCGGCTCAAGGACGGCCGGGAGCTGATCGATGGCATGGCGTCCTGGTGGTGCGTGATCCACGGCTACAACCACCCCCGGCTCAACCGGGCCATCAAGGACCAGCTGCGGCGCGTGGCCCACGTGATGTTCGGCGGGCTCACCCACGAGCCCGCGATTGCACTCGGCGAAAAGCTGGTGGCCCTGACGCCGGCGCCCCTGCAGCACGTGTTCTTCAGCGACTCGGGCTCCGTGGCCGTGGAAGTGGCCATCAAGATGGCCCTGCAGTTCTGGCAGGCCCGGGACCAGCCGGCGAAGCGGCGCCTGCTCACCCTTCGTGGCGGGTACCACGGCGACACCTTCGGCGCGATGGCCGTCTGCGACCCCGTGAACGGCATGCACCAGCTGTTCCGGGGCGTGCTGCCCGAGCACCTGTTCGCGCCGCGCCCCGGGTCGCGCTTCGGGGCGCCGCCCGATCCCCGCGACCTCCTGGAGTTCGAGCGGCTGGTCACCACCCACCGGGACGAGCTGGCCGCCGTCATCCTGGAGCCCATCGTGCAGGGCGCGGGCGGCATGTGGTTCTACTCGGCCGGTTACCTGCGCGCCGTTGAGGAGATCTGCCGGAAGAACCGCGTGCTCCTGATCGCTGACGAAATCGCCACGGGCTTCGGCCGCACCGGCCGGCTCTTCGCCTGCGAGCATGCGGGCGTTGCGCCGGACATCCTGTGCCTCGGCAAGGCGCTGACAGGGGGCTACCTGAGCCTGGCGGCGACGCTGGCGACCAGCGAGGTGGCGGCGGGCATCTCGGGACGGGGCGGCGTGCTCATGCACGGCCCGACGTTCATGGCGAACCCGCTGGCGACGGCCGTGGCGGCGACGAGCATCGAGCTGCTGCTGGCCAGCCCGTGGGAACAGCGGATCGCGGCGCTGGAGGCGCAGATGCGGCGGGAGCTCGGCGCGCACGCCGGCCATCCGGCCGTGGCGGACGTGCGGGTGCTGGGCGGCATCGGCGTGGTGGAGACCCGGGAGCCCGTGGACGTGGCGGTCCTGCAGGAGCTGTTCGTGGAGCGGGGGGTCTGGATCCGCCCCTTCGGCCGGCTGATCTACCTGATGCCACCCTACGTGATCCAGCCCGCGGACCTGACCCAGCTCACCACCGCCGTAGGAGCGGCTTTGGCCGCGACCCCCCATTGACGTGATCCAGGCACGCCGCATCCGCATCGACAGGCCCGGCAACTATGCCGTGCTGCGCCTCGAGGCCTTCACGGTCGGCCGGCCCCGGCCCGACCAGGTGCTGGTCGAGGTCCGGGCCATTGGCGTCAACTACGCCGACGGCATCATCCGCATGGGGCTCTACGAATCGGCGAAGAAGCTGCACGGCTACCCGATCACGCCGGGCTTCGAGGTCAGCGGCCGGGTCCTCGACGTCGGCGCTTCGGTCAGCCGCTTCAGGGCCGGTGACGAGGTCGTCGCGCTCACCCTGTTCGATGGCTACAGCAGCCATCTGCTCCTTGACCAGGACCGGGTCTTCGCCAAGCCCGCATCCCTCTCGTTCGACCAGGCCGCCGCCGTCCCCACGGTGTTCCTGACGGCATGGTTCATGGTGCACGAGCTGGCCAATTCCCGGGCGGGGGAGCGCTGGCTGGTGCATTCCGCGGCCGGAGGCGTCGGCGGCGCCCTGGCGCAACTCGGCCGCCTCGCGGGTTGCGAGGTGACCGGCGTCGTCGGCCAGGCAGGAAAGACCGGCGCCGCCCGCGCGGCTGGCTGCACGCACGTCATCGACAAGTCGAGCGAGGATCTCTGGGGGCGGGCGGGGGCCATCTGCCCGGGCGGCTTCGATGCCGTCTTCGATGCCAACGGCGTGAGCACGCTCCGCCAGGGCTATCGCCATCTCGCGCCGACGGGCAGGCTGTGCGTCTTCGGTTTTGCGTCGATGCTGCCCCGGGGGCGCGGCGTTCCGCAGTGGCACAAGCTCGCCTGGGACTGGCTGCGCACGCCGCGCTTCAACCCGCTCGACATGACCCGCAACAATCGCAGCGTGATTGCCTGCAACCTGAGCTTCCTGTC
>CAZTGY010000244.1:0-4874 GCA_964613445.1 uncultured Chromatiaceae bacterium
TGCCCGGCGCCAGCAGGTGCGCCTGGCCCACGACGTCCCCGGATGTCGCAGGGCGCATCCGGTCAGCCAGGGGCCGCCAGGCTGGCGGCGGTGCCACTCCCGGCGGCGGGCCAATCAGGGATTTGGACGTGGGAGCCATGACTCCAGCCTAATGCACCAGCGGGAGAGTCCCGCCGCGCTCAGGAGCCAGCCTAGCAGAATGCCGGAGACATCCGCGGCCAGGTCGAGGGCCTCGCCCTGCCGCGTCAGTGTCAGGCTCTGCAGCACCTCGATGAGCAGGCCGTACGCCGCCAGCGCCAGTGCAACCCACGGCAGGTACCGGCGTTCGAAAACCCCGCCGAACCACACCATGAAGGCCAGGAAGCCCGCCGCGTGGACCAGCTTGTCGTTGAGCGACACCATGCCGGCAGGCAGCGGTGACAGCGCGGACAGCAGGCCGAATCCAAGCATCAGGATGCCGGCCATGAGCCAGAAGCGCGCATAGCGCAGGGGCAGCATGCCGGGGATCAGAGCTCGCTGTCGTCGATGACGTCCGCGCCCGCGGGCGGCAGGAACCGGAAGAGGTCCGGCGGCAACCGCGGATTTATCCGGGCGCCGGTGAGATCGATGCGGGTCTGCTGGCCCAGCCGGTCGTCCAGGCGGAGCCGGCGAAGCTCGGAGCCTTCGAAGCCGAGTGTCACGGCGGCAAAGTCGGAATCGGCCGACCGGGGCACGAGGCGCACCAGGGCGAGTCCGTCCTCGGACCAGGACCTGTCGACCGTGAAGCGTTCGAGGACGGACTCCTTGCCGGTCAGGAGCGCGGCCGGCGTGTCGCCAATCCCCGCGGAGAGCCGGCGGATGGTCACCTGGGAAAGGTCCGCCTCGTAGAGCCAGACCTTCTCGCCATCGGAGACGATGACGCGCTCGAAGGGCGCCTCGTAGTTCCACCGGAACCGGCCGGGCCGCTGCATGGCTACCGACCCGGAGGTGTCTTCGAGGACCTGCTGGCGGGAGTCGATGACCTGCTGGTGGAACCGGGCGTCCATGGACTGCACATCAGCAAGGAAGCGGCGCAGGCGAACTTCGCCGGCGTCGCCAGCCGTCGCGCCCGACGCGGCAGTGGCAACGAGCACGAGCAGGAGCGCTGGCAAACGCAGGCGGCGGGACATCGGGGCGAAACTCGGCCTAGTCGTTGTCGGGTGGCGGCGGGGCCAGGACTTCCCGGAAGCCGTTCGACTGGAGCGGGCCCACCAACCCGGCGGCCTCCATGGTCTCCACGAGCCGCGCCGCGCGGTTGTAGCCGATCTTCAGGCGCCGCTGGATGCCGGACACGGACGCACGGCGGGTCTCGCAGACGATCTTCACTGCCTGGTCGTAGAGGGCGTCGGCCTCCCCGTCGCCCTCCTCGGCCTGGGGCGCCTCGCCCGGCATCCCGGTAAGGCCCATGGGCGGACCTTCGGTAATCTCATCCAGGTACACGGGCGGCCCGCTGCCCTTCAGCTGGTCCACGACGCGCTTCACTTCCTCATCGGAGACAAAGGCACCGTGGACGCGCAATGGCAGGCTCGTTCCCGGTGGCAGGAAGAGCATGTCACCGTGCCCGAGCAGGCATTCGGCGCCGCTCTGGTCGAGAATGGTCCGGGAATCGACCTTGGCGGAAACCTGGAAGGCGATACGGGTGGGGATGTTGGCCTTGATCAGGCCGGTGATGACGTCCACCGACGGCCGCTGTGTGGCGAGGATCAGGTGAATGCCGGAGGCCCGGGCCTTCTGGGCGAGCCGGGTAATGAGCTCCTCGACCTTCTTGCCGACGATCATCATCATGTCGGCCAGCTCATCGATGATCACGACGATGTGCGGCAGCGCCTCCAGCGTCGGCACGGCCCCATCCACGGTGACCTTGGGGGCGTACTCAGTCCCCACGAGCGGATCGGGAATGGGCGCACCCGCATCCAGGGCGAGCTTCACCTTGCGGTTGAACCCGCTGAGATTGCGCACGCCCAGCGCCGCCATCAGCCGGTAGCGCCGCTCCATCTCGGCAACGCACCAGCGCAGGGCGTTTGCCGATTCCTTCATGTCGGTGACGACGGGCGCGAGCAAATGCGGGATGCCCTCGTACACGGACAGCTCGAGCATCTTGGGATCGATCATGATCATGCGCACGTCGTCGGGCCGGGCCTTGAAGAGCAGGCTCAGGACCATGGCATTGATGCCGACCGACTTGCCGGAGCCGGTGGTGCCCGCGATCATCAGGTGAGGCATGCGCTGCAGGTCCGCCACCACGGACTTGCCGCCGATGTCCTTGCCGAGCGCCAGCGTCAGGGGCGACGACATCTCCTCGTAGGCCCGGGAGCGCAGGATCTCGCCCAGCGTCACCATCTCGCGCGATTCGTTGGGAATCTCGAGTCCGACCGTCGGCTTGCCCGGTATCACCTCGACCACCCGGACGCTGATCGCCGACAGTGAACGCGCCAGGTCCTTGGACAGGTTGCTGATCTGGCTGACCTTGACGCCCGGCGCGGGCGCCAGCTCGAAGCGCGTGACGATCGGGCCTGGCTGGACGGCCACCACCTCGACTTCGACACCAAAGTCCCGAAGCTTCAGCTCGACCAGCCGCGAGATGGCCTCGAGGGACTCCTTCGAGTACCCGGCGGTGTGCTCCGGCGGATCGTCCAGCAGCGAGAGTGGCGGGAGCTCGCCAGGCAACACCGTGCCCTGGAACAGGGGCACCTGTCGTTCCTTCTGGGCGCGCTGGCTGGGTTGCGGGGCAGCGAGCTGGGGCTCGATCCGCGGCGGCGGCTTCTTTTCGACCTTCTTGCGTTCCTTGCGGACGATCTCCTGCCGTTCCTCCTGGACGCGCCGCCCTGCCGTGCGCGCCTGGAAGGCGGCGAACAGTTCGCGGCCCCGGTCCACGCCCTCGAGAATGTAGTGCCCGACCTTGTCCATCACGGCCAGCCAGGACAGGCCGGTGAAGAGGGACACGCCGGCAAGCCAGGAGGCGAGCAGCAACAGAGTTGCTCCCAGCGAGCCCAGGCCGGCGGCAAGCCCATTGCCCAGCAGCTCGCCAAACGCACCGCCAGCGGTCTGGGGCAGGTCGTGGCCGCCAAAGTGGAGGGTTGCCAGCGCGCAGCTGGTTGCCAGGGTCAGGGCAAAGCCCGACAAGCGGGTGAACAGGATCTGCCGGTCGACGGGACCCGGCGTGCTGCGATGGGTAAACAGGATCCAGCCTGCCAGGAGCGTCATGGCCGGGAAGAGCAATGCGGGCCCGCCGAATAGGCTGAAGGCGATGTCGGAGAACCAGGCCCCGACGGCGCCGATCTGGTTCCTGACGGGCGCGCCGTCGCCCGTATGACTGAAGCCGGGATCCTGCGGGCTGTAGCTCAGCAGCGCCACCAGCATGATCAGGGCCACGGCGCCCAGCACCCACAGGGCGGCTTCGCGCACCGCGTAGGTCAACGGCGCAGCAAGGCCCCGACTTTCGATTCCGATAGCTCTGGCCATGTCCGTCCCTGACGAGCCAATAGGCGAGAAGGTGCCGCAACAACGAGGGTTAACTGCCTGCGTGACAAGCAGTTAGCGCCCCGGATGATAACAGCACGTTGCTTGGACGCAAGCGCGGGCCATCGCC
Organism: uncultured Chromatiaceae bacterium; assembly: GCA_964613445.1. Taxonomy (GTDB): domain Bacteria; phylum Pseudomonadota; class Gammaproteobacteria; order Steroidobacterales; genus SHZI01. The sequence goes on from CAZTGY010000244.1 coordinate 3,608, forward strand.
TAAACTGGCCGGATGACAGCACCCCTTCACGCCCGCCTGATCATCCTTGGCTCCGGTCCGGCCGGTTACAGCGCCGCGGTCTACGCCGCACGGGCCAACCTCAAACCCCTCCTGATCACCGGCCTCGAGCAAGGCGGCCAGCTGATGACGACGACCGACGTGGACAACTGGCCGGGCGGGCCTCACGGTCTCCAGGGTCCCGAGCTGATGGCCCGATTGCGCGAACATGGCGAGCGGCTGGGCGTCACCGGCGTTCTCGACCAGATAGAGGCCGTCGACCTGGGCTCACGCCCCTTCCGCCTTCGCGGCGGCTCCCGGGCCTACACGTGCGACGCACTGATCATCGCCACCGGGGCATCGGCCCGCTACCTCGGCCTGCCCTCGGAGCAGGGCTTTCGCGGCAAGGGCGTATCCGCCTGCGCCACGTGCGATGGTTTCTTCTACAGGGGCCAGCGCGTGGCCGTGATCGGCGGGGGCAACACCGCGGTCGAGGAAGCCCTGTACCTGTCGAACCTGGCTTCCCATGTCACGGTGGTGCACCGCCGGGACAAGTTCCGCGCGGAGAAGATGCTCCAGGACAAGCTGCTGGCCCGGACCGGTGCGGGGGGCAACGTCACGGTGGCCTGGAATCATGAGGTTGAAGCCGTGCTGGGCAACGACGCCGGCGTCACGGGCGTGCAGATCCGGCCGACGGATGGCGGCACGGGCGGCCGGACGCTGGACGTCACCGGCCTGTTCATCGCCATCGGCCACGATCCCAATACCGAGCTGTTCAAGGGCCAGCTCGAGCTGGACAAGGGCTACGTGGTGGTGCGCACCGGCCGTGCCGGGGGTGCAACGGCGACCAGCGTACCGGGCGTCTTCGCCGCGGGCGACGTCGCCGACAGCGTGTACCGGCAGGCGATCACTTCCGCGGGCTCGGGGTGCATGGCCGCGCTCGACGCAGAGAAGTTCCTGGACCACGCGGGCGGGTGAGCGCGACGGTCGAGCCCGTGCGCATCGAGGTCGTCCGGAACGTGGCCGACGTGGCGGCGGCCGACTGGAATGGCCTCCGCGGCACGGAATGCCCGTTCCTGCGGCACGAGTTCCTCCGGGCCCTCGAGGAAACGGGCTGCGTGGCTCCCGAATCGGGCTGGACGCCATGCCATCTCCTGCTCCGCGACGCTGGCGGCCGGCTGCTTGGCGCCATGCCCCTCTACAGCAAGACCAGTTCCTACGGCGAGTTCGTCTTCGACTGGGCGTGGGCCGATGCCTACCGGCGCGCCGG